>PYCK01000204.1 GCA_009649835.1 Candidatus Methanocomedens sp.
ATTTATATTAATACTGCGCAAATTAATGTATTAGTTAATCTATTAAATTAAAAAATGTCTTTCAATGGAGCGCATTTTATGGGATCCCTTAAAAGAAAAATCAAGGAACGGTTAGAAAAGTATCTTGAGCTTGATACCGCAGGAATAAGAAATACTCTCTTGAACATTTTCCTTAAAATAAAAGAGGCAACTGTTGATACAATTCATAAAATCCTTTCTAAGAAATATGATGTATCACATAATATGGTAGCATCAATGATAGGCTATGTGCATTCAAAACTGGGGATACTCAGGGCGCGTAAAGAGTCCTACAAGACACCAACAGTATATACGCTAAAAGAAGATTACGCAGAATTGGTGAAATCTGCATTAATAAAACCTATGCCTACTTGAGTATCGCCTAGTGCTAACGTTTTATTGACAAGTAAAATCCCAATAGCGAAGCATGGAATAAAATAAATGACACTTGTAAAAGAAGCCCCCCGGACCTCAACTACAATAATAGTACGCTCAGAATCAAATACCCGGATAAGCCGTTCCCGGGATCCCTATTATGATCTGATGCGGCGTATCTTCCAGGAAGAAAGAACGGCAGCTAGGGGTCAAAAATTTCTTATACTTATAGAAGAACGACAAAAAAACAAAGACCCTGTAAAAACAAATGAATGGAAAGAGATCGCAGAAGAGTTAGGTGTGGGAAAAGCTTCATTCTATTCAATGAGGAACAAACTACTTGGAGCTGGCTTTATAAGCAACAAGAACGGTGAATACCGACTTTCCGGGCAATTCAGCAAAGACCTTAAGGACATGGCAGAATGGTGGTGGAGTGCCGTATTGAAAAATGACCCCGAAAACCTTTAATCGATCATATTTTCAATCTCATTGTTCAATTGGATAATTTTTTCAATGATATTTTCCTTTCGCCCTTTTTTTCTGAGGATTTCCACCTTTTCTGAAATAGAAACTATAGAATCATCCTCAACCAGATTATCTGCATGGGCCACGATCTTTTCTTCCAGAGTTGAAGGAATATAGTTATCCGGCGGCAGACCCAGCAAAACAGTTTCCTCTGGCATTATTCCTGCACCTATATGGGTCCTGATAATATCGACTATCTTATCATCAAGCCCGAAATCCTTTGCCAGAATGACCCCTTCCACACCATGCCTTATGTCGTGTGTTCGTGACCGGCCGATATCGTGAAGTATTGCTCCCATCTGCACAAGTTCGATATCTACGGCATACCCGTTTTGATGGATTTTCTCAGCCAGTTCCCTGGCACAATCTGAAACCACTCTGCAGTGATTTATTACACTGTCACTGCATCCGGCCAGCCTAAGCAATTCATTAGCAGCGTTTTTATCAGGTATCAAGCTTATGTCAACTCATTGATCCGCTTTTTCAAGGTCTGCCTGATAAGTTCATTATCCTCAAAGATCACATCCTCAGCACAATTGGGACATAAGAACTCTAACTCAGCCACAATATCAAATACGAATCGACCACAGTTGTTCTTGCAAACATAGAACATATTATCATTTTCAAATTCAAGCTTGGTCGTGAGATTTCGAATAAATTTTTCAGTTTCAGCTTCAAGCAATTCATTAATGCCATTAAGGTCTATCTTCCACAAGTATGTAAGCCAGCCACTGTCCTTATTCCTCTCACGTCTGTAAGTGGCAAGCCTGTTCTCAAAAAGAATGTAAAGGGTTCGCCTGACAATGTTTAACGGGACATTCGTTATCTCGGCCACCCCATCATCAGTAATCTCCCCATCAGGCATGTTCAGGACAACGTCCATTCCTTCTTCTCCAACCAAATTCAATAAAAGACCTTGAATTACCGGATCATCCAGGTTTACCAAAATTATTCACCTAAACCCTAATTGTGTGCTATAAAGACATTAAACTTCCGAGTGAGTATCTTCAATAATATCAGTTAGACCATTAACAAGCTGCTCTGCCTGACTGACAACTTCCATCCTGCTGTTGCCTTCTGATAAGAACGATACCACAGGCTCATCCTTTTCACACACAGTTCCTTTTGAAGGAACATCGGCAGCCGTACCCTCATTATAACATTGCACTAAATAATCATATACCCTTTTTTCCACCACAAGCCTTCGCGGGGCAAAGAATATGGTCTTGATGGAAAAGCACTGGCTATCCCCGCACACGGGCAGCTTTCCCTGGAAAGATTCATGGTGCAGCCGGAATATGTTGAGTCCTGTTGACCGCTCAACTGTATCGATGCTACCCTGGAACCGGGGGTTAACCTCAAGGACAACAGGTCCTTTGTCAGTTATTATGAAATCCACCCCGTTCGAGCCGACCAATGCCAGTTCCTTTGCCAGGTTCATAGAGGTTTCACGCATCCAATCATTGTATTCAGACATATATGGCGTGATGTTACCACAATATGCGAATGGCATCCCTGTGAGTGTATCAATCCCGGCAAGCTGTTCATTAACAGCAATAGCAACAGCTTGCTTACCTGTAGATATAATAGATACGCTTGTTACAGTGCCTTTAATGTATTCCTGGAGCAGGTATTGTCCACTGTCAAGCACGTTCATTGTCATTTCAAGGTCTTTTAGATCAATTACCAACCTGTTTTCCATTCCACCGGCCCCGAACCTTGGTTTTATAATGGCCGGATAGCCCCCAGTCCAGTCTTCAGGAGTTTTAAGGGAATCAAGTGGAACTGTAAAAGGGTGGGGCAGGTTCAGGATCTTTAACTTCTTTGCCAGCCAGGCCTTGTCAGAAATGTTAGTAAAGATATGGGGAGGATTATTGAGTACAGGAACATTTCCGGTTATTTCTTCGACCCAGTTACCCAGGTGTTCGAACCCGGGCCCCAGTACAATAAAATCAACAGGGAGAAGCGTCCTGAAAAGTGGTATAAGTTCTGGTAGGTCCAGGTCATGGACATCGGGCATGTCGTGAATTACTGACCTGTCAGAGCAGGCTTTCAGGTCCACATCATTGAACCTGCCCAGTGTATATACCGTATACCCGGCCCGGCTTGCAGAACAGGCGATGTGGCGCGTGTTGACCCCTATTACCAGAACCTTCATACTTGACCACTGGCTCACTGCAGGATACTGGCAGCCTCTGCTGCTGCTCCGGAACGACCGATAATTGTGACATGGTCACCGTCTTCAAGTATAGTGTCCCCATGGGCGATAATAGATTGATCCCCACGCCGTACCAGCACGATAAGACTATTTTTCGGGACCTCCACGTCTTTTATAGCCTTGCCTACGATCCTGGGATTGCTGATTATTACCTCTATGATATCGCCTTCCGTACCTACTTCGCACATAGTGAAGAGGTCATGGCGTCCGACCATGTTCTCAAGAATAATGGCTGCGGAATTTATAGGACTCATTGACCTGATCCCCATTTCAGAGAACAGCGGGATGTTGTTCTTGTCGTTCACCCTGGCAACCAGCATGTTACTGGAAAAACCGAATTTGCTTTTCGCTATCTGGCATGCCAGCAGGTTAACATTATCCTTGTCCGTGGTTGCTACTATATATTTAGCATGCCTGATGCCAGCCTTTTCAAGTACATTCAGGTCATTGCCGTCGCCCTGGATTGACTTTATTCCCAGTTCCATGACCAACCGGCAGTTATCCTCATCAGTATCAACTATTACCACATTCTCACCGCGTTTATCAAATCTCTGGGCGAGCTCCCTGCCCACCCCTCCTCCTCCTATGATCAATATCTCCATTGGTATCACTCCTAATTTTCTTGCAAGGGTTCCGGCAAAGATGCCGGGCAGCAGGACCGAGAAGATCACTGTCAGGAATACCAGTCCTACAAGCACATCCACCCCGTCTGCAGTGCCGTTTAATCCCTTAATCCGTATGGCAAAGTAAGTAACCATGGATGCAGGTACAACACCACGGGGTGATATAACTGAAATAAAGGTTTTTTCCTTAAACGATAGCATGGAACTAACTGTAGATGCCATGATCGCTGTGGGCCTGATTACAAATAATAATACCAGGATCACTGCAACCCCCATCATGCCGATATTCCAGATATATTCAAAACGTATCATGGCGGCCAGAAGAATGAAGATTATGGAAAGCAGTATTATCACCAGGTCACCCTTGAACTCCTTTATAGATTCTTTGTGGGCAATTTCTGTGGAACCAATGATCAGGCCAAGTATGGCCACGGCCAGTATTCCGGAACCTTCCCCGAATATCTCGGCAAATGTGAATGTAAGCAGTACCATTGTCAAAGTGAATAGACGAGCATACTGGGCTGTGATCATGGAAAAGTTTTGCAGGATATATGCAAGTACTATTCCTCCGAACACTCCAAGAATCGAGCCCATGCCAATTTTGATTGCCATGTATCCCAGTGCACTTATCCCGGATATGTCCAGTAGTATCCATTCAAATATCAATGCTGCCAGAATTACACTGATGGGGTCGTTGAGTACGCCCTCTGTTTCAAGTATCTTGCTGATCTTCTGGTTTACGTGGATTTGCTTTACCAGTGGCGTTATAACTGTGGGACCGGTGGCACAGACCAGTGCACCGAATAACATAGCCATGCCTGGCTCTATTTCAAGAAGATAATAAGCTGTGATCGATGCTCCGGTGAATGTGATCAATACTCCGATGGTTATTATGTTAAGAATGTTCCTCTGGAGTGTCCTGATATGTTTGACATTTATCTGCAGTCCACCATCGAATATTATTATTGCCACGGAAAGCGCAACGATGGCTTCCAGTTCATTTTCAAAACCGGTCATATCCACTATTTCCAGTCCTTCCGGTCCCAGGATTATGCCGAAAAGGAGCAGGAAAACTATACTGGGCATCTTCAGGAGCTTGCCTAAAAGCTGGGCTCCAATACCCATTAAAAGGACGACTGCCAGGATGCCAAGAATATATGTGGCTTCAGCCATCCTTTAAGTCACCTTTTAAGTTTTTCAGTTAATATTTTAAAAGAATTTTGCAGCACTTTCCACAGCCCTGGCTAAAAGTTCAGCTCCTTTTTTGATATCCTCAAGGTCTACTATCTCTACAGGGGAATGGATGTATCTTGAAGGTACACTTATTACTGAAGATGGAATGCCGCACTTGGTCAAGTGTATGGCTGTTGCATCTGTGGTCCCGCCGTCAGCCACTTCAGGCTGGATGTCGATGTTGTGCTGTTTTGCGGTCTCTTTTAACCATTTGATGACTTTTTCTGTGGCAATGAGTCCCCTGCCTCCAGCATCGGATATGGTGATCGCCGGACCTTTTCCTATTTCAATTGCGCTGTGCTTTTTCTCTATGCCGGGGTGGTCACCTGAGACTGTTACGTCAGTGACCAGGGCCAGATCAGGGTCAAGACCGAAAGCACTGGTCCTGGCACCTTTAAGGCCGACTTCTTCCTGGACTGTACCCACTGCATATACTGTTGATTTCACATCCAGTTCACTTATGATGCGCATGGCCTCGATCATGAGCACGCAGCCGGCCCTATCGTCAAATGATTTGCCTGTGACCCTGTTATTGGCAAGGCGGGCATACTCGCGGTCCAGGGTGATTGGGACTCCGGGGATCACTCCCATGGCTTCGGCATCTTTGTCGTCTTTGGCACCTATATCAATGAACATGTTTTCGGCTTCTACCATTTTTTTGCGTTCTTCTTCCTTCATCGCATGGGGGGGTTTGGCCCCGATGACGCCGTAAATATCTCCTAACTCGGTATGGAGTATTACCCGCTGGCTGTGCAGGGTCTGGTCGAACCAGCCGCCCAGTTTTACGAAATGGACGAATCCTTTGTCATCTATGTACTTGGACATTAGTCCTATTTCGTCCATGTGTGCCGCTATCATGATGGAAGGAGAGCTGCCGTTTCGTGTTGTGATGAGGTTGCCAAGCTTGTCAACTTTGATATCGTCAACGTATGGTTTTAGTTTGTCTTCGAGTAGTTGCCTGATATTGCCTTCGTAACCGGAAACTCCATGAGCATTTGAGAAAAGTTGAAGATTTTCGTTTATCTGTTCCATATAATTCACCCGATGTTAGTGTAAAAGGGGTTTTTCAAGATTTAAGATTATCCTTGTTTGGTGTTAAAATATCTTGGCTGTGGAGTTA
>PYCK01000205.1 GCA_009649835.1 Candidatus Methanocomedens sp.
ATTAAGATGTAGTTGTGTTTAAAAAATATAGTTTTCAGTGGTGTTAATAATTGTCTAAACGGGTCAAATCGGGAATATATGGATTAGATGAGCTAATAGGCGGAGGATTTAGGAAAAATACCGTCAACATTGTACATGGCGGTATAGGGGTTGGAAAAACTACATTCTGTTTTCAATATGCCTTGTTTGGACTAAACCGTGGAGAAAAAGTCGTTTTTATATCTTTTGAAATGACAAAAGAACAAATTATCCGTGATTGCAATGAATTAGGGTTAAGCGAAATTGAAGAACATATTGAATCAGGAAATCTTAAGATAATACATATTTATGGAGAAGATCTGGCATTCCCTACAATTAGTCTGGTGGATATCTTAAAGGAAAATAAAACCGATACTGATCACATTCGATTTATTATTGATCCGCTCACTCATTATTCCATGTTTTTAGATGATGAGAAAAGGAAATCACTAAGTACAATTTTCCAAAGTTTAAGGGATTATGGCACATCTGTCATCACACTTGAAAAATCACATCCAAATGATGCGATCAACAATGGTTCTTTGATGCCGCTGTATCTTGGTGATACTGTTATACATCTGGATAATCTGGGTTTCGGTGAATTGTTTAACAGGACACTTCGTGTGGCAAAACACAGGGGTTCAAAGCATGGCGAGGGATTATACCCATATAATATCGAAAGTGGTCTTGGGATAGTAATTCTTGCTTCAGAGCATGATATCAATAAAGTAACAACCACCAAAGAATTTGACGAACAGTTCATTGCTGCCATCAAGCAGGTAAGTAATATAGATATTGTTGGAGAAAAGTTGGCTAAAAGAATCGAACACTTAAGAAATGACTGGAACCATAGCGAAAGTCCTGAATATATTCTTGACCTGGTAACAAAAAACGAAAAGTAACTATAATGATCAGATCAAAACTCGAACTAACCCTGGATGATCTATATGAAACTGAAGGAGTAGATGCCTGTATATTATACCGCATTGACGGTATACCTATAACTGTCAGGACACCCCGGGACAGCGCAATTATTGAGGTGATGTTCTGGCTTGAAAAACAGATAAAACATGTATTAAGAAATATGGATAAAGAAGGTTTAAAGGCAGCCACATTTGATTTTAAAAATTACCAAATTCTTCTTACACCATCATCCAGGTCAACGGTCCTGGTTACCCTAATAAATCCTCATGCCCATAAACAACTTATTTCCATAGAAATTGCAAGAGCAAAATCCAAAATCCACAAGTGCGTTTCATAATAAAAGAAGTTCCTGGATGCCTGTTATTTTATCTTTCGATATTGTAATTTTTGCCTCAATATCCTTAAATGCCGGTATCCCGTCGGGCGTTTCATCTGGAACCAATGCATTTACCCACAGCCCATTAATCATAAACCCCAGACCTTTTTGTTCTTCCCTGGGTGATACCCTGGCCCTGACCACCACACTACCCCATTTTGATGTGAGCCTGACGTTTATCCCGTCCTGGATACCCATACGTTTCATTTCGGCAGCGTCCAGCACTATCAAGGCAGACAGCTCCATGCATTCATCACTAAAACGGTCCTCTTCACATGCACTGGCCTGGAACACGTCCCTGCGGGTTATGATCTTGATATCGTATTCCGGGGCCTTGATGAACTTACTAACATCCAGCGCCATCAGCTTACCTCCTCCATGATACGTCTTACTATCATTTCATCAGACAATCCATCTACCTGCATAAGGGGAGAAATGTCCATTTTCTTCCCGTCCAACCTGATGGCAGTTCCACCAACTTCTATACCAGAGACCCCGCATGGAATGGTCACATCCGCTACCCTGGTGGTCAGGTTTGAACAGGGGTCCACCAGGATTAACGGAATATCCTTCAACCGCCTGGAAATGGATAAGGGTAAGCTTGCCAGGGGGTCAGAACCCACAACCATTACAGCATCGGCACCGTGCTTCAACTGCTCCACTACGGAATATTCAACACTGGATACCGGACCATTTTTTGTGAATCCGACCCTGTGAATATATCCTGTTTCCTCATGCAGATTGTGATTAAAACCCCGCATATTAAAATGACCTGCCATCGGGATCAGGAAAAAGTTTGAGAAACGGTTCAATGTGTTCATAAATTCTGAAATGAGGTCAAATTCTTCTTTAATGGAATAAACCAGCCCCAATCCAGCAAAAATGACCCCGAATTCTGCTTTTTTTAATACAGCAGCCAGTTCCAGGATGCGTTTAACATCAAAATCATAGGATAACTTAGGTACACGACCGGCCAACCCATCCATCAATGCCCGCATGAACTCAGCATCACCACCGGGCAAAATGCTGAAGAACATACCTTTAGATATCTTTGCGGTCCTGGACTGCGTAACATCAATGCAGATGGCTGTCCTGTCCTCTTCATATCCCCGCTGCCTCAACTCGCCCCTTGGAAAATATGAATATTTTGAAAGGTGGCGGGGATGGGAACTCATGGGGTCAGCACCCCAGTAGACTACTACATCTGCCTTTTCCCTTACATCTTCCAGGGTGCAGGAAGGGACGTTGCCGTTTATTATCTCGTTAATAGTGATACCCTGGCAGAAGGATGAAGTTGAATCTATGCAGGCACCCAGGGTCTGTGCCAGTTCTATACCTGCAACCTGGGCCTCTGAAGTGGAATTGCTCCACCCGTAGAGCAACGGGTTTTTGGCCTTTTCAAGTATCTCCGCCGCCTGGCTAATAGCATTATTTACATCAACTTCCTCTTGATCCACTGTGGACATGGCAGTATGTTTACACCCATATACCCTGGCTTTGCCCTTAAGGCAGGCATGTTCCACCTTCTCGACCCTGTTATCTTTGATATATACCTGGATATCCTCACAAAGCAGGGCACAACCGGTGCAGGTCCATGTAATTGGTTCAGTCATTCTCATCTTACCTCATACGAACTCAATAGCCTCAGTTGGGCATGGGTCTATGCATGCCCTGCACAGTATCCTGTCTTTACCAAAACGCCTGCATTCCTTCACATTGGCAGCTTTTACCTTTCCGTTTTCGACTCTGAAAATGACCTTTTCATTTGTCGGACCAAAACCCCTGCCTGAACCGTAAGGGTCATTGGCAACATTTACAGGGCAAGCGACTACACAGTTACCGCAGCCTGAGCAGAGTTCTTCATGTATAATGAGCCCGGTCTCCTCTGCACCTTCCATTGGCTTTAATATAATTTCCAGTTTCTGCCTTGAGTCGATGTATTTATCCTCTTCCATTAGCGGCGGGCATTCGGTGTACTGTTTGGTGCGTGAAAGTAATGCTACGGCAAATGCCATACAGGTAGATTCATTACATTTCTTGCAATTTGTTTTTGGCAGTAATTGATATATTTCCATTGCACTTGTCATTTTGTAACCACGTAGTAGGGAAGTAACGAACCTTGCATAGCTGTCAATTGAATACAATTGTAGATAGTTCCGAATATAAATAAAAACTTCCTGTGGCCTGGAAAGCCGATGTTAAGAAAATGCTCACTTTGTTCGCATTTTCTTTAGCATACAGGAAAGTATATACTTTACCTATATGTTAAAAAAGCAGCAGAAGTGAAAAAAGAAAACAAGAAACTGCTCGCTTGCGCTCGCAGTTACTTATAGTACACAATCTTATAGATCATACACAAAAAGAAAAAACAAACTGATGTTTTCACACCAGTCTATTAATCGGATGGTTTGGATCCATTATTTCCATGCCGAGATCTTTTGCAGTCTCTGCCAGCATGATATCTACTAAGGCAACTGCAGGGAATACTGACCTGACATTTTCAATAGGACCGTACAGCAGGCAGTCTGCGCCAACTACCTGGCATACAAGGTTGGTTCCAATATCCGCGGGCATGTAGGCTTCCTTATGTTCCTTTTTGAACTTCTTGAGCCAATCCCATGCAGATGCCATGTTATGGAAACCACCGCCAGTTGGAAGTCCCAGATGTCCCTTGACTGCCATGATAGACCTGACAGTTGCACCTGCACCTGAACCAGGCGGCATAGCTGCCACATCGACAATTGGTCTGGTTATTCCACAATCCTTGGCAACATCAAGCATACCTTTTGCCTGGCCAGTACCGCCAATCTCAAGGATGTCCATTTTGCCTTTCACTGAAGGGTCTGTAGCATTGAATGCCAGTACGATGGCTGCATCCAGATCGCTTTCCGTAACTGCTGCAATCTCTTCTTCATTGACACTGGCATTGATAGAGTTGTGTATGGCCCTATCTGCCACGCCAATCTCAGTACAATACTTTGCTGCTGCTGCTCTCACATCACCAGCTGAAGAGTCTATCAGGAATGCAGTTTTATCATCGATATCGACAAACCAGTCTATAAATTTTATTATAGCTTCCGGTGTCTCACCCACGATCTGGTTAATATAGGGAACACCTGTTACGTCCCCCATCTCTTGTTGTGTGTGCCACAGATCATCTGCCTGGTCTTTGTTAAATATACCTTTATCTTCGTCAGTCACAATTTTGTGCTTGCCGTAGAACATAGTACTGATCAGGACAGTGGGATACTGTCCTGGCTGCCCTCCCATCTTTACGCCGCCAAAATCGAAAACTTCCTGTTCTTTATCAAACCTAAACATTTATTATCACCTCGTTCACTTAAATAGAATTCTTAATACTGCATTCAAAAGGCTTTCACCTTCCTGTAAGGGAATCGGATTGGTTGGGGATAATCCCAACGTTGTTACTATCAACAGATACATTACTACTATTATTAGAGCAACGCAAATGCCATATAGTATTCCAATATCCCTGCCAAGTCGTTTTCCTATTCTCTGCTGGATCTCACTGTTAGTGAATTCGATCTTCTCATCAATGTGGTCCAGTTTCTTGATAACCTCCTGGTAGTCAGTAGGGTCAACGATTATCTCCGGAATTGTATTTTCAGCCATTTCAAAGACCTCCCCTTACAATAATGGGCAGTCCGATCATAATGACCGCAAATACGAATCCGATCACAAGCCCTTTGAAACCAAAGGAGACTCCAGAATCAAGTTTTTGGTTTCTGGCAATAAGCTGTCCCCTGTATCTGATATCCTCAAGAAGTATATCGAAATTCGCAGCTCCGGGTGGATTAACAACCATAGGAACTCCTTTGTCGTAAACATATTCGTCGGTTTCTTCAGCCATGTCATACACCTCCCAGGATCAGTAATCCAAGAATTCCAAGTGTCAGGGTAAGCCCCATCATAACACCTTCGATCTTTCCTGAATAAACACCTGATGCGAACTTGTTCATATTACCTATATCGATAGTTTGGGCTTGAATATTCCGGATCCTCGACTGAATCAGGGCCACTTCAGCAGCCATAGGCCTGATACCTTCAAATTCTTCTTCACCCTCACCACCTTCCGAGACCTCTATGATCATTGGTTCAGCATCAAACGCTCCGGGATCACGGCCTGCCAGTTCTTTGATCTTTGCAGATATCTGTCCCTGGTCTTCCGTGCCTATCATGTCGATAATTTCAACCTGTTCCTGGAATCTGGTAATGGATTCCTCAGTCAGGTTCTCAATGTAGGGAATAGCTCCTGCTGCACCGACAATCCTGTTCTCCTGGGTACCATTTGCATGGAATTGCATATAGGCATCCCCGGTCAGGTGACCTTTAACCTCTGAACCCGAGACAAGGAAGAACCTGATATTCGGGTTAGAGATGATATTGGCTACAAGCTTTTCGATACCAATATTCTCTGTCTTACAGGGACCTGTGATGGATGCACCTGCTTCAAGATGTGGTGCTCCCGGGAGATGGGATCCTAATGTGGTAACAGCAACCGGGTTATTCGGGTCGCCAATCTCATACTCACCTTTCAGGACAGGCCATCCCACTGCCGGTTCTCTTTTGTCTGCCATTTACAAGCCTCCTATCTTCATTAATACGGTAAACAGGAACATCAATATAAGACCTCCTATAAAACCGTAAAATATATTTGTCCAGACACCTGCAGTAACGGCTGCTTTTTCACGACCCGGGAAGGAAGCAAGTAGTGGATGATCCGGACCAAGTGAGTTCATCATATCATCTGATATTTTATCCAGTTCTTCCACCAGTGTTGAAATATGGTCAAGGGAGTATTCCAGTACATCCTCCTTTTCTTCTGCCAGGATTCCTGACATGGGTTCCAGGATCAGGTGTAGTTCGGGTGCAACTCTTATGTGGCTCATTCTAATTCCTCCGCTGATGGCAGTAAACCTGTACCAACGACCTTATATGCTTCACGGTGGACAGATTTCATGAATTTATTGAAGTATACCAGGAATATGAGCAGACCTACTAACATGGTCACTGCTGCTGAAACCGCATCGATTACGGTTAATGAGGCAAAACCTGCAATTACCATAATAAGGGCTGCTTTTTCAATTGCCACGTACAATGTCCTGTACTGTGTCTCATCCGGTCCGAGGTTTGCATTGAATGGATGAAGTATAGTCATTGCACCGCCAATAAAGACTATGGCAATGTATCCAGTACTTACCACACCTGGAAGTATGGCATCATTGAAAGCAAAACTTCCGGCGATAGAGGCACTAAGACCCATCAACACCAGGGATCCCGCACCAGCGATCTCGATCATGGATTTCTCCATGATAGGGATGTTCATTTTCAGGATCTTGTTGGACATTACGCCAATCACCAATCCGATCAAGGCTGCCACAATAAAAGATATTACAGGGCCTAATATAGTGGGAATTGGCAATATACCTGTTTCAGGTATAATCAATCCGAATATAGCTGCTACAACACCCATACCCAGGGCCACCATACCAATGGAAGGTACACCTGTACCAAGACCGTAACTACATACCCTGCGTACCGCATCTGCACCCCATACTACAGCGAATATGGAACCGATACCGCCCATAACAGAGAATATTTTAGTATCAAAAGTCTGGTTCAGCATTGTCAGGTATATTCCTGCGAGTCCGCCGATCACACCGATCGCGATGATCGTATTGGGGGGCAGACCACCACTTGCCGGTCCTCCTTCTACAGCTGACATTAACTAACACCTCCCATAATAGGTACGGCAATGATTGCACATAGAAGTGAAGCGATCAGGCATGATATGATTGCCTTTGGTACCCTCTTGAACTTAGGGTCATGGAATCCTTCGATAGTGCCCCCGATATTATACGAGGCAAGCACTGCGTTCACATAGAACACACCAGTGGCAAAAATTCCTGCAAGAGCGACTATGGCCGGATCAGCCGGAGCGTTTCCTATCTGCATTAACTGGACATAGACCATTGAACCGCCCACTCCTCCGAACAGACCGCCAATAGTACCGCTCACAAAACTGACAGTAGGGACGCCGTGGCCTTCAGTACCTTGTGAAACATAGATATCCTGTCTATCTCCTGTTATTGGGTCCTTATCGACCTTGGCAGATACCGGGGGAACACCCACACAGTACACATATACTAACTGCCCGATGAACATTGTCACCGTGATCATGATCATAGCACCCACGGCACCAGAGGCCAGCACAAGTATGAAATCCGATGTACCGAAACCACCAGGAGCTGTCGCAAGGAAATTATACATAAATCCTGCACTGATCAGCCCGGTAAGTCCGGCACCTGCAGCCAGCTGCACTGTACCTGTACCCACACCTGTTGCCTGGGCCATTGCAGCCGGTGCACCACCAACTGGAATAAAGTGGACACCTAAGCCGATAAGCACTCCGCCCAGGGTAATAAGGGCAATAGAAATTGGATCAATTATCATGCTGGTTCTGCACCTCCTTCCTCATCCTTGTACGGTCCGTAAGCCTTCCTGGCCTTGACCTCTACCAGCCTGTTTGCAAGTATAAGTATCAAGACAATTATCAAGCCGGCAATTACTGCATTCATCCCACTAAATACTGTAGATCTCCAGTTATCGAAGAACACTGTCCAGCCAAGGGCAAGTCCGGTAACAGGTCCTCCGAATTTTGCGCAGGCCCATACATTATCCATACCATTCCTCAGACCTGATTCGGCCTTTCTCACAATGTTTCCTGACTGTGCTGCATTCAATCCGGAGCCGAACGGCTGGTTCTGGAACTCTCGCTCAGCACCATAATGAACATCACCTGTAGACGACCCTATAGCTCCTGCGGTTATTCCCCACAGGAATGCAAGTAGTGGTAACGGGAACGGGTGTCCTAATATTTCGAACATGATATAAGAAAAACTAACAATACAAAATACTGCAATAAACCCATGTGCCATTATGGAGGGCACATGACCGATAACCATGTCCATATAAACTGGTTGTTTGAATCGTTTCTGACTTGCTGTACGTCCCATATGGGCGGTCACTGAGAATAAGCCAAGCAATATTGCACCAGCAAGAGAGCCGATGGCAATTGCGAAAATCACTGACATATTCTGTGCCAGCAATACACTGGCCACTGTTGCTCCGGTCGCACACCATAGCCCGTAAGCCGGTGGTTCTCCGGAAATAGCTTTGTTAAATATCCTATGTGGAAAATCCATTTGGGCGGCAAGCTGCACCTGTGAGTTAGGATTGCTCTGAGAACCGACGTCTGATTCCAAATCTTCAGCAGCACCGGCAATCGTTGCAAGAGCACCCATCAGCGCAACAAGACCTAGACCCGTAATTGGATCAATCATTTATTTTCATCCTCCTGTACTTTTTATAATCATTACTGATGAAATCAAATTATACATAATAAATAACTTGATTACACTAACAGTCTTATCCAAAAACTAGCATTTTGACTAGCTTATATTGGATTACCAGAAACCCCATATAAATGTTTCTAAATTAATATGCAGTGAACTAGTTAAGGGTATAGGATAGCATTAATTTGACTAATTAGCATTTAAAAAATAAAACTGATTTAATTGCAGATGTCCTTGATATAAAATTGGAAAATATCACATGACCTCTGCCAGGTCAATGGGCCGGTTATGTGCCTGTTTCCCACCCTTCCATATATTCGAATTGATGGGGTTTTATCTTGTCGATACTTATCCCCAGAGCCTCAAGTTTCAAACCTGCCACCTTCATGTCGATATGTTGTGGCACAGGATGAACCCCGGGTGTAAGCTTGTGAGTAGCTATATGTTCCACACACAATGCCTGGTTGGCAAAGCTCATGTCCATGACCTCGGCAGGATGCCCGTCCCCGGCTGCAAGATTTACCAGCCGTCCTTCTGCCAGCACATTGATGCGACGTCCGTTTATGTTGTATTCCATAATATTGTTACGTACTTTTTTAGTGGATGTTGCCATGGCCTTTAGCTCATCAAGGTTGATCTCCACATTGAAATGACCGGCATTGGCAAGTATTGCCCCGTCTGTCATCACTTTGAAATGTTCCCTGGTAAGTATATCCACATTACCGGTAGTGGTGACAAATATCTCACCAATGGCTGCTGCTTCGTTCATTGGCATTACCCTGTAACCATCCATCCTGGCCTCCAGTGCGCGTATCGGATCGATCTCGGTCACAATGACATTAGCTCCCAGACCCACTGCCCGCATTGCTGTTCCCCGACCACACCATCCATATCCTGCTATGACCACGTTCTTACCAGCGACCAGCAGGTTGGTGGTACGTATTATACCATCCCAACTTGACTGGCCGGTCCCATAGCGGTTATCAAACAGGAACTTGGTCAAGGCATCGTTTACGGCTATCACCGGTATCTTCAGTGCCCCATCCCGTTCCATGGACTTGAGCCTGTGCACACCGGTAGTGGTCTCTTCACATGCACCCAGGATATCTGGCATCATGTCCTGTCTTTCTGTGTGAAGTTTAAAAATCAAGTCCCCGCCGTCATCTATGGTAATGTCAGGCTTGTGGTCAAGTACCGCATCAATGGCAGTATAATACTCGTCATTGGAACAGGCATGGACAGCATAGCACCTGATATTATTCCTTGTATCCAGGGCCTGTGCCACATCATCCTGTGTACTTAAAGGATTACAGCCGCAAATTGCCACTTGTGCACCCCCGGCTGCCAGGGTTTCCACCAGCACCGCTGTCTTTGCCTCAACGTGCAGTGCCATTCCCACAGTGTGGCCGGCAAGAGGCTGTCCTGTTATGAATTCTTCCCTGACATGGGCCAAAACCGGCATGTGGTTCCTTGCCCATTCTATCTTCATGTTACCTGATTCGATCATATCTTCTGTCATTCAATTAACTCCGCAAATAGAAATATCAATTAGCCTTGGCTTTGTCAGCAAGTCTCCTTGCCGCACTGGAAGCTTGCTCTATTACCTTTTCCTGGTCTATTGACAGGACTATACCATCTTCCATCAACACCTGTCCGTTTACGATGGTGGTCTTCACATCCGGACCCCTGGCTGCATATATAAGATGCGATACTGGTTCATGGACCGGGGTTAAGCCTGGTGTGTGCATATCTACCAATATAATATCTGCTGCCATACCCTGCCTTAATATCCCGGCAGGAATGCCCAGTGCCTTTGCACCATTGGACGTACCCATCTTCAATACCTCTCCTGCCGGCATGGCAGTTGGGTCCATTGCATTTACCTTATGCAGCAGGGCTGCAGTCTTCATCTCGCCGAACATGTCCAGGCTGTTATTGGAGGCACATCCGTCCGTACCCAGTGCAACATTCACGCCCCTGCTTAACAGTTCAGGTACCGGCGCGATCCCTGATGCCAGCTTCATATTGCTTACAGGGCAGTGTATTGCATTGACATTCTTTTTGGCCATGATATCCATATCTCCTGCAGATAGCCATATACAATGGGCAGCAAGCACATCAGGCCCCAGGAATCCGATCTCATCCAGCATGTTCACGCTGCACATTCCATATTGTTCCTTCATCTGGTTCAGTTCAGCCTCGGTCTCCAGCATATGTATATGGATGCGGGCATTATCTTCAACTGCCTGCTCCTTGACCTTTGACAGGAACTCGCGGCTGCAGGTATTGGGTGCATGGGGGCCGTACATAGTAGTAATTCTACCATCTGCGGCATTGTTCCATTGTCTTACAAACCGGCCCCCTTCCTGTAATTCGGTCTTAGCCTTAGCTTCATCGAACAGTTCTATCATACCATAAGATAAGGATGCACGTATGCCTGAATCTTCCACTGCCCTGGCCGCCTGGTCCATGTGGAAATACATATCAGCAAAGGCTGTGGTACCTGAGCGTATCATTTCCAGGCATGCCAGCATTGTTCCGGTATACACATCATTATCTGTAAGATGGGCCTCTACCGGCCAGATATGTTCTTCCAGCCACTGTTGCAGAGGCATATCATCTGCATAGCCCCTGAATAGTGTCATTGCAGCATGGGTGTGGGCATTTACCAGCCCCGGCATAACAGCACAGCCCTTTGCACTTATGACCTGGTCCGCTTTTTGCTCTTCACGGCCCACATAGGCAATCCTGTCATCCTCAATAAGGACATACCCTCCCTCAATCGGTGGGCCGTCCATAGTAATTACATAACCGTCCTTGATGAGTATTCGAGACATATAATCCGTGTTACTGTTTCAATATTCTATAAGGTTTGCCTTAGATGATTACAATATAAAAAAAACACATATGCGCCGATCGGGATTCGAACCCGAGTTCATGGCTTGGCAAGCCACGGTGATAACCACTACACTATCGGCGCACAGTGGAATCAGAGGAATCCACATACGAGAATATAGTATATAGGTTTTTGGTTTGCAAAATCACACAATTATATCTGCAACGTGGGACAACTGATTGCAGTACAGGACAAACGATGCTGTAATACAGGACAACTGATTGCAGTACAGGAAAACTGATGCTACAATGCAGTACATCTGATGCGCTTTGCTGCATATCTTGAAATATATCCCCTCCCATTTACACCCTGATATGAGGGTCAACTCAATCCAGTTTTTTACCAGCGCATCCATAATGATGTCCATAATGTTCATCCCGCTCCTGGCTGAGGAAATGGGTGCAACCTACACCCAGGTAGGCATTATAATGAGTGTGTACGGTGCATGCTTGTTCATTTCAACCTACATTTTCAGTAAAGCGGCAGATGTATGGAACATTAAAAAACTACTGCTCGTGGGACTTGCATGCTCGGCTGTAGCTTATTTCCTGCAGATATTCGCCTACGATCCATTAAGCCTTGCACTGCTGCGAGGATTGCTGGGCATATGCGTGGGCATGTATCCGGCAGCCTTTATCATGCATATCTACGGGCAAAAACGCAGCATAGGGAAATTTAGCTCCTTTGGTGCCCTGGGTTGGGCGTTCGGATTCTTCGGGGCAGGATTATTGGGGGACTTTGACCTGATATTCCTTGTCAGTTCATTGATGGTGGTATTGTCCTTCATCCTTGCAGTCCGTATGCCTGAGGTACAGTTGGATAAGATAAAAGTGAATTACTTTTCACTTTCCACAATTAAAAATAACTGGAGTATTTATCTTCCGTTCTTCATCAGGCATACAGGTGCAGTTGGATGCTGGACCATTTTCCCGCTGTACATGGTCAGCCTGGGAGCGGATAAGTTCTGGATAGGACTGATATTTGCTATAAATCCGGTAGTCCAGTTCTTAATAATGCGGCGGTTGGACGGCTGGAACATGGAACTTGTAGTAAAGGCCGGATACCTGTTGTCTATACTGGCATTTGCCAGCCTGGTTCCTGCCACTATCTATTACCACATCATACCCAGTATGTTCCTGGTGGCCTTATCCTGGTCGTTCCTGTTTGTGGGTTCCACTGAACTGCTCCTTGTGCGCAATAAGGATAAGGCTACATCGGCCGGATATATTAATTCGGTAATCGCCCTGTCCATGATAACAGGGGCTTTGCTTGGGGGCACTCTCTCAGGCATGTTCGGGTTTACTGCAGTGTTTATTGTTGCGGCAGGACTAAGCCTTGTCAGCCTGCTGATATCCCTTGCTATGGCGTAATATTGAGGTTGGGAAATAATGCCAATTTCAACCCAAAAACTTCGTATTTCATCTTCATATATAGAGATTGTCGGAAAAGTCCTTAACTTTTGACAATTTAATATACTGTCTTTGTTTTTAATTTTTGGTTTGACATAACATCTGACATTATGCACCATAAATAAATGCTAGCTTCAGCGAACTTTTTCATGTAAATCGATAGATATCGAAGCATTTATATCATTTGGATATATTTATCACTTAAAATTTATGATTTGAGTGTGATGGTATGTTTTCGATACTAAAAGACATACAAACTACCTTCATTCACAGTCCAACCGTCTACAAAAATCTCATACCCGAAGACACAATTCTTTACCGTATAAATCAGAAAATAGATTTTTCCTTCGTAAACGAAGCATGCAGCGACCTCTATTCACATGACAAGGGCAGACCAGTAAAAAACACCCCTGAAAGGATGTTTCGTTCATTAATCGTTCAATATCTCAATGACTTTTCTGACAGACAAATGGAACATTCCGCCAGATTTGACATCATAACAAAATGGTTCATTGGAATTCCAATAGAAGACAGATCTTACGATCGCAGAGCACTGGGAGATTTTCGAGATCGGCTTGGAGAAGAAAGATGGAAATTAATTGACGGTGATAATTGAACTATTCAATTGTCACACCCTTCTTTTTTTTGTCTTTTTTTCGATTAACATTCATTTTCAACAGTCAGCATATATTTGATAACTGTTGCAATTTTTCTGCAAATACACTTTTTTATATCATCCCGTTCATTTCTATAGTTGGATTGGATATCAATTCCATTAAAACCTCTACAAACCCTTTAGAGTAAATCCCCCATGCGCGCAAAGCACCCCATACACACCACCCTGAGCACAGAGGCCATGAGTGTCCTGGAACGCTATGAGCAGGAGCTGGGTGCTAAGAACATCGTGCTGGAGCGTGCACTGCTGGGCATGGACAAACTCCGCTTTAAAGAAAAAGTCGATACCCAGACTATTAGCAAGATCATTAAAAGAGTAAAAACTGGGATACAAGGCTTTGATGAGCTTGTTGAGGGCGGCATACCCGAAGGCTTTATTGTTGTAGCAACAGGCACACCAGGTACAGGCAAGACCACCTTTTCCATGCAGTTCCTGCTTGAAGGGATGAAGAACAATCAAAAATGCATTTTTTTCTCGTTCGAAGAAAAGGCCGATCAGGTTATTAAACAGTCCATACGTTATGGGTGGGACATTGGACAATACATGGAGAAGGGGTATCTGGAGGTATTTGGATTCACAATGCTCTCAACTGAGGAGATCATCGAGATAATTGACACCTTTAAACCAAAACGAATTGTCTTTGATTCCCTGAATATTTTTTCTGATATTACAGACATAAGAAAATCTTCAGAATTTCGGAATATTGTTAAAGTTATCAAAGAGAAAAAGATCACATGTCTTGCTATTACAGAAAAAAAACACGGTATCGAAGTAAAGGAATATGATGACTTCGATTTTATGGCAGATGGTATTATTTACTTTGATAAAAAATTAACGCACGAGCTGGATATGCAGAAAGCCTATTTTATTGAGGTCCAGAAAATGCGAATAACAAAGATCAATGAGATACCCCACCAGTTTATTTTTTCGGACAAAGGAATTGAAATCAGAACTCTCCCCAGTCTTGCAAGTGCATTTGAAAAAAATATGCATTCAAAATCCATAGGGAAAAGTCAACAAACATAGATGAAAGCGGGCTTGAGAGTGCAAGGTTAACAGCACAGTGATTATGGACCCGCAGGGTCGCCTGCAGGCTCATATCCCTTATCACGGATTCTAAAAAAAAACTCACATCGCTTTAAAGACATCTATCCACATCTCACCAGCACAGTCCCACATATTCGATATCTTCACATCGTATCATATTACGACCATCGACCACGAGCGGACGGTGCATAACCTTGAACTCTGAACAAAGTCCTTTAAACTCATCCCATTCGGTCATGACCAGGCAGCCGTTGGCCCCTTCCAGTGCCTTGACAGCTGAATCGCAATATTCAATACCAGGGTAAATAGCCTTCATATTATCAGCTGCCATGGGATCATATGAAGATACCTTTGCCCCCTTATCCAGCAGTGCCCTGATAACAGGGATTGCCCTGGACTCCCTGATATCATCGGTATCATTCTTAAATGCAAGACCCAGCACAGCGATTCTTTTTCCTTCCAGTTCACCTGTGCGGGACTCAAGCAGGTCTATCATCATTAAGGGCTGCACTTCATTGACATTGATAACTGACTCAAGCAATCCCGGTTCATATCCAAGTTCTTTTGCCTTTCCGATAAGAGCCTTAACATCCTTTGGGAAACATGAGCCACCGAAACCCGCACCCGAGTTAAGGAAATTTGGCGATATCCTGGAGTCCTTGCCAACTGCTTCCATGACCTTGTATGTATCTATTCCCAGTTTTTTGCATATATTGCCTATCTCATTGGAGAAAGATATCTTTGTAGCAAGGAACGAATTGTTGACATATTTTATCATCTCGGCAGTCCCGGGGTCGGTATGTGTGATCTGGCACTTTATATTGGCATACAGGGCAGATATGATATCATCCGACCTCTGGTCTATAGCCCCCACGACGATCTTATCCGGGTGCATGAAATCATGGACCGCCTTACCTTCCCTCAAAAATTCAGGATTCATGCCAGCCCCGAAATCCACACCTGGTTTTCTGCCGGATGCCTGCTCTATTATCGGGACCACTACTTTCTCTGTGGTCTCGGGTACTACTGTGCTCTTGACCACGACCACATGGTAGCCATCCTTTTTCCCTATTGCACTGCCCAGGCTCTTGCTTGCAGCCTTTACTATCCCAAGGTCGATGTTTCCGTTATCGTCAGATGGTGTTCCCACACAGATAAAGGAAATATCAGTATTTGCAACCGCATCATCATAATCGGTAGTGGCCCTGATATTTTTACCGGCATGTTTTTTAAGGAGTTCCTCAAGTCCCTCTTCATAAATGGGTGGCTGGCCCCTGTTTATCATATCCACTTTTCCAGGGTCAATGTCTATACATACTACATTGTGTCCCAGTTCAGCAAAACATGCTGCTGTCACGGTGCCCACATAACCTGAACCTATGACTGAAACTTTCAATTTTGATACACCTTTTTTTTATTATCGCATAATTGGCAGATATGTAAAGAACCTAATATCTTTGACATATATCTTGAACACTTTGCGCTCTTTGCGTCCTTTGCGGTGTATGATTCTAGTCACCGCAAAGAGAGCGAAGTCCGCAAAGATTAGTTTGAATTGTTTGGTTTTTGACAATAATTATCCTATTTTACAAATTCCCCTGGATGGATATTTGTATCAGGTTCTATCATCGAACCCACGTTCAGCATGCTGTTAATGCCTGTATGTACATTATCGCCCATAATGGCACCCAGTTTCCTGCGTCCGGAATCAACCATTGTGCCCATTATCTTCACCTTGATATTGGCACCATCATGCCGCAGGTTCGCCACCTTTGTCCCTGCACCGAAATTGCAGTCTGAGCCAATTATACTATCGCCCACGTATGAAAGATGTCCGACATGGGTCCGGTCCATGATAATGGAAGCCTTGACCTCTACAGCGTTGCCAATGCGCACGCCCCTGCCCAGACTTGTATAAGGCCTGATGTAACAATTTGGCCCGATATCACAATCAGGCCCGATAATTACCGGCCCTTCAATGTAAGCACCGCTCCTCACCCTGGCACCCTCACCCACGACCACAGGGCCGTGGATATGCACATCATCCTCAACCTCGCCCAAAATAGCTTTTGAAATAGTCTTCAGGTACTCCATGTTCGCATCCAGCAAGTCCCACGGCCTGCCAATATCCAGCCATGTGCCGTCCAGTACCTGGTATCCCATGTGAATGCCGCTATCGATCATATCCTGTATCGTCCTGGTTATCTCGTATTCATCCCTTGCTGAGACGGGCGTACTATCTATGGCCGCGAACACCTCTGGCTCGAACACATAGATGCCTGCATTGGCAAGATCGGTGGGCGGCTTTTCAGGTTTTTCATGCAGGCGCAGTACATAGCCACCATCTACCTCAAGTACACCGAACCGGGATGGATCATCCACCTCCATGGCAGCCATAACAGCTACTTCATCCCGCTCCAGCAAAGTCCTTACCTGGGCAGACGTAATCATAACATCGCCATTCAACACAAGGAACCTGTCATCAATAAGAGACCTGGCAGTCCCGATGGCATGGGCCGTACCCAGTCGTTCTTCCTGGATAATATAATCGATCTTGACCCCTAAAGCCGAACCACCCCCAAAATATTCAACAATAGTATCGCCGTGGTACCCTACCACAAGCACGAACTCTCTTATTCCGGCATCCCTGGCCTGCTCGATGACATGCTGCAAAAGGGGACGGTTGCCAATGGGAAGCATGACCTTGGGGCGGTTCCTTGTAAGCGGACGCATTCGCGTCCCTTCTCCGGCTGCAAGGATGACGGCTTTCATAGGATGTTGTTTTGGTGTTGTTACAATAAAAAGATGTTTACTTTTATCTCAGGAAGAACCGATCGACGATTCTACTGTACGACAGGTTTTAATGAACAGTTCGTCCACTCCAAGGCGTGCCTCGGCAGTCACCCGTATCTTGGGCTCTGTACCTGAGGGCCTGACCAGCACCCAGCCGTTCCCGGTAGCCACCCTGATCCCATCAATGGTACTGACCTCTCCGAGGGAAGATAATTCACCTGCAATCCCTGCCATTGCTCCCTCCTTTCGCTTGTCAGGACAGGTTATACCGATCCTCCTGGTCTGGTACACAGGCAGTTCATCCACCATTTCTGAAAGTTTCCGGGTGCCCATGATCTCTATTAATCTCACAGCAGCATATATGCCGTCCGGGCAAAAGGAAATTCGGGGGAATATCCAGCTTCCTGAGGGCTCGCCTCCAAAAGCTGCCCCTTCCTTTTTCATTGCCTCGGCCACGTAAACGTCACCAACCCTGCTTCGAATGATACTGGTACCAGGCAGGGCATCATCCACTATCATGGAAGTATCCACAGGAACAACTATACTGTCAGCCTCTTCATGAGCGGCAAAGATCGCAAGTAACTGGTCACCGCCCACGAACCTGCCCTTATCATCTACAGCCATCATCCGGTCTGCATCACCATCATGGGCTATACCCAGATCCGCACCCCAATCTTTTACAGTCTGCATAAGAAGCCCTAAATTCTCCTCTTTTGGTTCCGGGTTCCTGGCACGAAAATGACCGTCCGGGTTGGAGTTCAATGCAAGCACCCGGCACCCCAGCCTTCGAAGCAGGAAAGGTGTTATCACGGAAGCGGCCCCGTTGCCGCAGTCAACCACGACCCTTAGATCCTGCAAATCGCCTGAATGTTTCATTATAGCTTTTATATGGTCCTCAACAGCATTCCCGTAGATGTTTATGCCACCGACCCCATCCCATTTCGCAAGTAAATACCTGGATGATGCTACAGCCTCTTCAATCCCTTCCTGCTGCCGGCTGTCAAAGGCCATTCCATCCGGGTTCCATAGTTTCATCCCCACATATTCTGCAGGATTATGGGAAGCAGTGATCATAACACCTAAACTATAGTTCCTGGCAGCATATGCAAGGGTGGGCGTGGGCACCATACCTAACAGGGTAACATCACACCCGGCAGACATCAGGCCTGCTGCAAAAGCTTCTTCTATCATCATCCCGGCCACTCTTGGGTCTGTTGCAATCACAGCATCCGAGCAACCCTTCCCGGCAGCTTTTCCCACATTGAGTGCCAGCTCAGGCGTGACATCAACATTGGTAATTCCCCTTATTCCCGAAGAACCGAACAGTCTCACTATATCACCTATTCCACTGTAACGCTCTTGGCAAGGTTCCTTGGCTTATCAATAGAACATTTCAGTTCCAGCGCCGTATAGTAAGCCAGTAGCTGGATAACCACAGAGGACAGCAGTGGTGTAAGCATCTCATCAGTTTTTGGGATGGGAATTACAAAATCAGCAAATTTCTCAATCTCACAATAGTCGTCGCAATCTACTATAGCAATTACTGAAGCATCCCTTGCCGTTACCTCTTTAATATTACTGAGTATTTTGTCATATGTATGACCCTGTGGGGCAATGGCCACCACTGGTACGTCCTTTGATATCAGGGCAAGTGGCCCGTGTTTCAACTCTCCGGCTGCATACCCCTCGGCATGGATATATGAGATCTCCTTCAGTTTAAGTGCGCCTTCCAGTGCCACCGGATAATTGATATTGCGGCCGATAAAAAAATAATCTTTTGCTTTGACGAACATTGATGCACATTCATGAATCGTTCCGGCATCTTCGAGGATACGGCTTACATGTCCGGGAATCTTTCGAAGTTCTGATAGCAGCATCCTTGCCCTGTCAGCATCCATCATGGACCTTGCTCTCGCAAAATGGATAGCCAGCAGGTACAGCATCACCAATTGTGAAGTGAATGACTTCGTAGCAGCCACACCGATCTCTGGCCCGGCCCTGGTGTAGATGGTATGGGATGCATCCCTGGAAATAGTACTGCCTACCACGTTTGTAATTGCCAGCGTCCTGCAGCCGTAGGATGCAGCTTCACGTACGGCCGCTAACGTATCTGCGGTCTCGCCGGACTGGGTGATCGCGATTACCAGGGTAGACGGGGCAAGTACCGGGCTGGAATACCTGAACTCAGAGCCTGTATCCACATCAGTATGTATGCCAGCCAGTCCTTCAAACAGGTACTTGCCCAGCAATCCGGCATTATAAGACGTACCGCATGCAATGATCTCGATCCTCTGGAACTGCCTGATCTCATTACGGTCCAGTCCCAGTTCCCCGAAGTTGACATCTCCTTCAAGTTCATGCAGCCGCCCTGTCATGGTCTCATGTATGGACCTTGTCTGTTCGTGTATCTCCTTTAACATAAAGTGGGGATAACCGGCCTTTTCAGCGGCTTCCAGGTCCCATTCGATGATGTGTTCCTCTTTTTCCACCGGGTTACCTTCCATGTCAAAAACCCGGACCGAACCCTGTTTTACTGAGATGAGTTCCAGGTTGTCAATATATATGATCCGGTTCGTGTATTTCAGGATGGCGGGAATATCAGAGGCTATAAAATTCTCATCCTTGCCCAGGCCTATGATCAATGGGCTGTCCTTTCTTGCAGCTATCAGTTCATCGGGATGTTCATTGCTCAGTACTCCGATCGCATAGGAACCACGGACATGTCCCAGTGCAGTACCAACAGCCAGACCCAGGTCGTCTGAATAATACTTATTGATCAGGTGGGCCAGCACTTCAGTATCAGTATCAGAAATGAAAACAAACCCTTCTGAAATTAATTCACTTTTAAGTTCCTGGTAATTCTCTATAATCCCATTGTGTACCACGCAGATATTACCTGAACAATGTGGATGTGCATTTTGGGTTGTTGGTCTTCCGTGGGTGGCCCACCTGGTATGACCTATACCCACATGGGATGAAATTTCGGGAACGATTGCTTCGAGTTCTGATATCTCTCCTTCATTCTTGAATATCCTGGCTTTTCCTTTATCATCAATAATAGCCATACCAGCAGAATCATATCCCCTGTATTCCAGCTTCCTGAGGGATTCTAAAAGGATATTTACAGTATCCCCATCCCCAATATATCCTACGATTCCGCACATTATTTGCTCAGTCCATTCCAAATTTAAAAAACTTTTGAGTCCCTGGGTATATACCTGGAAACATTTACCCCTGATGCAATACTGCATCCAGTGGATATCATCTTACCAGGTTCGGTTAAAACCTTGTGCTTGATGTTATTCCCGTCACCGATCACAGTACCAAGTTTGGCAGCCCTGTGAAGAATGCCTTTCATTTCGATAAATAAGTCCTCTCCGGTCTCAGTAATGAAATGGGAACCTATACTGTTGTGGGCACCGAGTATTGAGTTGGAGATATATGAAAATGCACCGACCCTGACATCGTGCATTATTATGCTGTTCTTTATCATGGTTGACGGTTCAATAGTTGAATTGCTGCCAATGGTCGTAGAAGGAAGTATTACTGCATTCGGACCGATCTCGCAATTTTTTCCTATTACTACCGGCCCGAGGATATACGAACCTGGATGAATGACTGTATCCGGGCCGATACTTACTCTACCCCTGACCACGGCTCCATCTTCGATCATGCAGTCATTTACTATCGGTTCGAATCGATCAAGCATATAGGCATTTGCTTTTAGTAAGTCCCAGGAATGTACGGCATCCAGCCACATGGCTTCTGAATGGACCATGTTAACGTTCTTACCGTCGTCGATCATATGCTGGATAGTATCTGTGATGGCATACTCACCAGTCTCGGAAATAGAGGTTGATTCTATATAATTAAAAATATCAGGATTGAAGATATATATCCCGGTATTCACACTATGGCTCAGGTCTTCTTTTGTCTTTTCGATGATCTTCATCACTCTGTGTTTTTCAGATAATACCACACCATATCCTTCAGTATGCTCTCTGACAACGGTCAGTATAGTCGCATCACCTGATCTCCCGGCAAGGATATCAGAGATCGTATCAGCTTCTACAATATTATCACCGTTTAGGACTATGAACTCATCATCCACGTAAGACGATACCTGTTTTATAGCATGTGCAGTGCCGATCTGGCCCTTTTGCTCTACATAAGTAATATTTACCCCGAAATCCACTCCATCCCGAAAATGATCCATCATTCGCTCTTTTTTGTATCCTACGACCATAATTATGTCATCAATACCACATTTGAAAAGAGCATCAATAATATGTTCAAGGATTGGTTTGTTTGCCACAGGCAGCATTACCTTTGATCTGGTGAGTGTAAGGGGGCGGCATCTCAATCCTTCTCCCGCTCCAAGTATTACGGCTTTCATGTAAATTCATATCTATTATATATTTGAACAATATAAATCATTTGTAGAACATTCCAGCTATATGGTCCGAAATAGTATGGTAGCCGATAGATTAATCAACCTTATCCACATAATGAAAGCCCCACAAGAATAATATTGATTTATAATTAAATTACTAATACTATTTCATGGACGGAGGATAATAATGACAACAGTGTATGATATTCCTGCAGATATACTGATTAAGAATGTAGGACAGAAACTAAAAAATGAAAATTTTATACAAACCCCTGATTGGGGGTCCCTGATTAAGACCGGTGTCCACAAGGAACTGTCTCCAATGGACCAGGACTGGTGGTACACCAGGTGTGCATCTATAGTACGCAGGGTTTATATTGATGGTCCGACAGGTGTTTCAAGGCTCAAGAGCTTTTACGGCGGAAAGATGCGAGGGGGTTCAGCATCCCCACATCACGTGAAAGGTAGCGGTTCTGTTGTAAGAGAAGCACTTCAGCAGCTTGAAAGTGCAGGTCTTGTCAAATCTGTAAAGAAAGGCCGGATAGTTACTCCAAAGGGTCAGTCCTTGCTTGATAATGTTGCACATGAGGCAAAGTCAGGATTGCTGGAGCAATACCCTGGTATTGAAAAATATTAGGTATTCCCGAATATAATTATTTTCAGGAGGTTGTGTGATGGCTGAAGATGAACTGGAAGCTATCAGACGTCGGAAAATGGAAATGTTAAGGCAGCAGCAACAGGCGCAAATGCCAGACCCACAGGCTGCTGCCCAGCAAGAACAGGCCATGGCCGAGATGGAAGCAAGGAAACAAGCCATCTTGCGTTCAATCCTGACACCTGAAGCCAGGGAGAGATTGAATACATTGAGGATGACAAAGCCTGAACTTGTGCAAAGTGTGGAGGCACAGCTTGTGGGACTGGGACAATCGGGCAGGCTGCAGGGTAAGATAGATGATGCTAAACTGAAAAATCTCTTGATTCAATTGCAACCCAAAAAACGTGAGATGAGCATAACCCGGAAATGAAGGCCTATGTGTTGTTCAGTAGCGGCAAGGACAGTTCCCTTGCAGCGATCCTGCTGGAACCATTTTTCGATGTGGAACTGGTAACTATCAATTTTGGTATCGTACCCACGTATGAATTCGCACGTCAATCTGCATCCAGGCTTGGATTCCCCCACAATGTGATAATGCTGCGGCCTTCCCTGATCGAAAAAGCTGCTGCAATGTTGCTTGAAGACGCGTTCCCCGGGCGTGCGATCAACTATCTTCATAAGAGCGCACTGGAAGCTGTATGTTCAAAACCGGACACTACCATCGTGGCCGACGGCACTCGCCGGGATGACAGGGTGCCTATGCTTTCCCCGGCACAGGTAAGAAGCCTGGAAGACAGGCACAATATCAAGTATATCAGGCCGCTTTCAGGCTACGGCCGGTCTGCAGTTGATGTTTTGGTGGACGCCCATCTACTGGTTGTACAGGGAGAAAGTGACAGCATAGAAAAGGCCGATTATGAAGTAGAACTCAGGTCTTTTATACGAAAACAATATAACGAAGGTGATAGTATTGTGGAGCGTTTATTTCCCACACATATACAATCACGCGTAACAGACAGGAAGCATTCATAATATCTCGATAATCAATGAAGGTGTAGCTAATATGAGTAAAAAATCAAAAGGCAAGAAAATAAGGTTGGCTAAAGCCCATAACCAAAATCATAGGGTCCCTTCATGGGCCATAATCAAGACTAACAGGGCTGTAGTGACCCATCCTAAACGCAGGCACTGGAGACGCAGCAGTCTGAATATCGGATAAAGGGTGAAAAACATGGTAGATACAGGTGAAGAGCAGGTTTATACGATTCCACTAAGGGCAGTAAAGTATGTGCCCCGCTGGCAGCGCAGCAAGAAAGCAGTGAGTGAGGTTTTCAGGTACCTTGAGCGTCATACAAAAACTGACAGGGAATTGATCAGGATGAATCCCAATATCAGTGAAAAAATATGGGATCGCGGATCAGAGAAACCACCATCGAAGATCAGGGTCAAGGCTATGAAGTTCGAAGATGGGGTCGTGGAAGCCGAACTGGCAGCCGAGTGACATTGACAAAGTCCTTTTTTTTAAGGATCTAACCACTTTTATTATATAAATGGCTAACCAGACCGATTTTAGAGGTAATTCTGTCCTTGGTGTATATGCCAGATGCACCGAGGATTTTGTCTTATTACCCAGGGAAGCAGACAGGCAGTTCAAACAGGTTATAGGAGATGCTTTGGATGTGGATGTGATTCCCACATCTGTGGACGGGAGCAGCATTATAGGCTGCCTGTGCTGTGGGAATAGTAACGGGCACCTGGTATCTGAAAGAGTGAACGACGCTGAACTTGAGGAGATCGGGAAATATGTACGTATTAAACGGCTGGAGGGTATTCTCACGGCAGCAGGTAATAATATACTTGTAAATGATACTGCAGCCCTTGTAAATCCTAATATGCCAGACCGGGCCGTGGAAGAGATAGGTGAATTCCTGGACGTGGAAGTGTACAGGGGCACCATCGGCGGACTCAAGACTGTGGGGATGGCAGCTACTGTTACCAATAAAGGAGTACTGGTACATCCCAGGGCCAGCAAATTCGAACTGGACAGGCTGGATGAGATATTTTCTCTTCATGTAGATATCGGTACAGTGAATATGGGTTCTCCACTGGTAGGGTCGGGATTGCTGGCTAATTCAAAAGGATATGTCATAGGCAGGGAAACCACAGGGCATGAGATGGGGCGTATCGAGGATGCGCTGGGATATATCTGATATTATTATTTCATTTCTTTTATTATTTTGACGATCTGCTTGATATCAGTGATGATGATATCTGCCTCTGAAGAAAGCTTTTCCATGCACGTACCTGTCTGCTGGATAGATAGAACACCCAGGTCTGAAGCTCTCAGCGCCAGTATGTCGTTCATGCCGTCACCCACCATGACCACTTTATCGTATTGCTTTTTAAGAGATCTGATCACCCATTCCTTCTTTTGCGGCGTGGCCACATCATAGACACGCTCAATAGGTATTTCGACCAACCTGGCCAGGTTCTCCAGGTTACGCATGCTGTCACCTGAGGCAATGTATACATCAATCTTCATACTCTGTAAGGTATTAAGTACAGCCGGTGTATTGGCAAATGGCCTGCCACCTGTGCTTATAGTATATACTATGCCCTGGGATTTTGTATCAACGATAAATCCTACGCCCAGGTAAAATACATCAGGGCATTTTAGCTTGATTGCATTCACGACATCATGGATGTCCTGCATGCTGGTCAGGGTATCGTTCTTGATACACTGTGCTGCGTCATCGAGAGTGATTGGACTGCTTGAACAGCTAAGGTCGATCCTGATCTTATTGTCAATTAAAAATTCGTAGATTCGTTTTGTGGACTGGCAGCTCATGATCTTATCAGGGTCAGTATGCATGATCACTAATCCGCAGTTTGGTTTTTTGCTTACCAGGTCAGTTGTGATGATGTCATCGATATATTTACCTGTGAGTGTATCCTTTGCCACCCTGTACATGTGCAGTAATGTACCTGCACTGTCAAATACAACAGCAATACTCTCATCCATTGCAGTGAAAGACCATTTAGTCCTATAACTAATTTTCTACAACTGAAAAGAGGGGATGAATACCTGCAAGAAAATTTGTATTGAGGGATAGTTAATGGACAGGACATAAAATCTGGTAGGTATATTGGATAACTATCTTGGGGTGATGCAAGTATTCACAGTTTATCATTATTATTCATAGCATATATAATGTGTGGTCAATTCAGGAAAATGACGTGAAAATAAAGAAAAAACGGGCGCAGAGGGATTTGAACCCTCGATCTTCAGCTTAGGAGGCTGCTGCCATATCCAGGCTTGGCCACGCGCCCGCGATGATTGTGGACTTACTCTAAACTGGTTATTATGTATTAAATATTGCCCATGAAACAAGAAAATCCTCCCTACGGTCGGATTAACTTGAGTACAAAAAGTTATATTTTATGTACAATGAAAAAACCTTGCCGGGCAACCAGGATGGATTATGTGCGATATGTTTATTATTGTTAAAGATATAAAAGCATGAAAATCATCATTGTATTCATAAAGGAGTAATCAAATGCAGTATCAAGGTAAATCAAGACGTAAATACACAGGTGGACGGCGCATCGCCTCAAAGGGTAAGAGAAAATTTGAATTAGGCAGGGAAGCCGCTGAACCCCACCTGGATGAAACCAGGCGAAAAAATGTGGACACCCTGGGCGGCAACAGGAAGGTTCGACTGCTCAGGTGCAATATGGCAAATGTGACAGATCCATCAAACAATTCAACCAGGCAAGTGTCCATCGAGACAGTGGTTGATAATAATAGCAACAAGCACTACATAAGAAGGAACATCTTATCCCGGGGCGGTATTGTCCGGACCGAGATGGGAAACGCCAGGATAACCAGCCGTCCGGGTCAGGATGGTGTGGTGAATGCAGTATTGATAAAGGAATAAATCTTTGACCGGCCGGTATGATATCAGTCTAAATGATATCGGTCGGAATGATTATTTTTGGTTGTAATTTTTTCTTGAGTGTTTTTATCGAAATCTTCTATCGAAACAAAACCCAAAAATATATGTCTTTTGGCATCACAGCACTTTTTATTGTACATCAGGGGTGACCACTCTGGCATTTGAGGATATTGGTGAGATATTGAAAAAAGAACCAGACGATGCTGCTAAAGCCGTACTGAAAGAAGTAGAATCAATTTACGGTGAGGTACCTTATATCCTCCAGTTCATGGAAGATAAACCAGATCTGCTGATACCTAAGGTGCTATATGACAATTCCATAATGAGGGAATTCAAGCGGCTCGACCAGCGGACCATTGAGCTTATCAGTATTGGTGTCTCAGCCGCACTTCGCTGTACCCACTGCCTGGACATGCACCTCAGGGTGGCAAAGAGGATGGGCATACCACGTGATGAGATATTCGATGCAATTCTTATAGCAGGAACCTTATCCAACGCTTCTGTACTTGCCTATGGTACCAGGGCACTGGACACAGAAGTACCGGCAACTGACAGATCATCTAAAAAAAGCAATAATGATGAATGTCACGTGTGTGAGATACCAACAATGGAAGACGATTAGAATATTAATTTTTTGGCGGGGTACCCAGTGCATTTACATGGTTGATCAGTTCTGTGAATGCCTCGATCTCCCGCTGTATTACCTCATCCTGTGTCATAGAGATACTCATTTCCCCATCCACAGTCAGCTTGTCCGGGCCCCTGCGCACAAGCCGGTCCACACCGTCCTTGCATAGAACCTCCTTGATCTCAGGGTCGTAGACAAAGGCCCGCCCTGGGAAGAACACTGTTTCCTTGACATCTGACAGGTCCAGCTTCTGTATGTCTTCTATGGTGATCAGGCATCCCACATCTTTTTCCAAACCTATAACATTTACCGGTGAGTCCAGCCGCTCAAAGATGGCTCCAATTAGCGGCGCTGATATGCGGCTGGTTAGTATGGTAGCTTCCATATTGATTTTTGGTAGTTTTGACAAAGCCTCTTCGTGATTCAATATGGCGAATGGTGAGCCGATTTTTGGGTCCCCCAGCGGGGTTCCTGTCACCCTGAATGAATAATCGCGGGCTATCTCCTCCACAATTGACTGGAACTCTTCCACTGAATGAGCCTCAATGCCTGGGATTATCGGGGCATTGTTCAGGATAAGTCCCTGGTCATAGGTATTTGCGAACCTCATAAGTATCAGGCCTTTTGCACCCATGGCTTCCAGGTCGTCACAGGTCTTTTTTAGCACATCTTTGTCATTGACGCCGGGTATCAGCACAGCTGCGGCATAAACCTCTGAGCTACCGCAGAATAGTTCCAGATTGGTAAGAGCAGCTTCAGGTGTTTTATCGTGCATATAGTCCCTGCGTAGTGCCGGGTCAGTAGCAAATACGGTGAAGGATACTTCCGTGACACCACTGTCCAGGTAGTACTCTGCTTCATCACCTCTTGTGAATCCCTTTCCACTGGTATATCCAAGGTGTATGGGTGCCTCAAGCTGTGTCAGTATCTGTGTAAGTACTTCAAGGTCGGGATAACAGCTTACATCCCCGCCACCGCTGATCGTGATGCGTTCTATTTCTTCCTTGTTGAACCGGAGTGTCTGGTTAACAGCCTGGACAACTGCCTGGAGTGGTTTGAAACCCGGATAGGATTCCTTTACACTTTCAGTGCAATATTGACATCCTTTCTGGTAGGGAGGGCAATGTTGACATCCGAATGCAGGGACCTCTTTTACACCCTTGAAATAACAGTATTTACAAAAACCCATACAATCGTATCCGGGGCGACCCCCAACATCAGCAAGTAGTTCCATCTGAATCATCTCATTTTTTGGTAATTCTGACCATATAACCATATATTACTTGAAGCCTTCTTTAGCGAAAGTATTCTACTTAATATAGTTTTCTGTATAAGCTAAGTAAGATATATTTTTGGTCAAGTGTTTGGTTGAATTATGTTCCAT
>PYCK01000206.1 GCA_009649835.1 Candidatus Methanocomedens sp.
CCATATCCGGGCACCCGCCTATTTGAGGTGGGGCTTGAGTACGGGATGCACCCGCTTACCACTCTTGAGGACTGGGGTGACTTTGACCAGTTCGACTTCAAGGCACACTGGATGCCGCAGGAATACTACGACCTGGTGCTGGAGTTTCGGGATGCTATGCCGTGGAACTCGGGCTGCGACTTCGATGAATGGTGTGAGTTCTATGAAGAAGTGAAAGAGAGGCTTTAAAAGATTATCAAGCTGCCAATCTTACAATCCTGACTGTGCATCATAGGGATAATCATCTACAGGTATATGGCATGGAACTGTAAACATGTTCGATTGAGCCTTAGGCGGTTTGTTGAGGAATTGGAGGGGATACGTATTGCACTTGTGCAGGAGAAGTCTGGTGGGAAAGTTGAGGTTGTGGTAGAAGAGATGGATGCAAAAAAAGTCAGGTTATTCACTTAGCAGGATATGTGGGAATATATGCTATCAATCGGAATCAACCGGATTTATGTTTTGACAGATCATACATTAATTTAGTCGCTTGATGTTGTTTTTTCCCATCTTCTGACGTTAAGTCAGACACTAATCGATGATCTACTCAGTCGATAAATTTAAGTAGTTTGTTGTAGTAACTTAATATTGTTCCCTGTAATTGTGTGGTAAGAATTGCAGAAAGTATAGGATGTGTTTAAAATAGCAATAAGTGCAAGAAATAAGCTCGAAGGCGTTGTAACGAAAATAGAGAAAGGTGCGGTTGCTTCCACTGTAAAAATTGAAATCTCCGGGTCTACGAATCTAACCTCGATGATAACTAAAGAGGCGGTGGAAGAGCTTAATCTAAAAGAAGGCGATAAAGTAGAAGCAGTGATCAAAGCAACAGAGATAATGATATCAAAGGAATAAAAAATTCCAATCAAACTTTTTTTGTCGTTTCTTTTTTCTAATTACTTAAACTTGATTGGGAAATCGATTGCTTATAGATTTATCCTTTCATAGGGACTATAGTAATTGATTCGGTTACTATCGGTTTTCAGTGGATACTTGAACGACAGTTTTACTATTCACCTAGTTTAAAATGACAGGCCGTCATCTCAAATAGCTGGGTTTCACCGTCATGCGAACCCCTGGCGATAAGTATATCATCACTCTTTATCTTCGTTCTTGAACCAGGCCTGTAAATCCACCGGCTGCCTCTTTTTATTGCCATTACATGCATGCCGGTCTCAGTCTCAAGTTTCAGTTCACCAAGGGTCATATTGACAATGGGAGAACAGCCATCCACATTGATCTTGGTCATTACTTCATCAGACTCCCTGACCGCCATCATGAATATAGGGTGCAGTTCGATATCCCGAAGCACAATATCAGCGATCTCATAAGCAGCATCTGAGATGAACTCCGAGGCATTGGCCAGGTGGAGCAGACCCCTGAGAATATCAACATCCTCCACATGCCTGGCACTCTCAAGTACCCAGTGCTGGAGTTCGTATTTCATTTGGTCCATCTCTTCTTCCAGGATCTCTACCTCATCAGCGAGGTCCTTATTGTAGAATAAAACAGCAGAATATGCCAGCCCCACAGAAAGTTCAGACTTGTTCTTCATCTCCACAACAATGTCCACTGCCCTTTCAAGGTCTTCAATAGGCTCAGTGGGTTTATATTCACGCTTTACAAAGGGTTTACCTGTAACGAGTTCTGTAAAAATGGGCAGTCCTTCATCATGACCCCTTGCAAACAGTATGTCACCGGCCAGGATTGTCGTGTCCTTTTCCACATCATATATCCAGGAAGAACCCTGGCGTATGGCTATTACACCCATCCCTGTTTCTATCTCAAGTTTCAGTTCACCCAGTGTCTTTCCGATCACAGGGCTGTCCGGTTCAATAGTTACTCTTGTAACCGTTTCCTCGGCTTCCCTGATATCAGCCTTCAGTTCAGTGGGAATACCCATCTTCAGCCGCACAATATTTGCAATATCACCTGCGGCATTGGCAATGTTCTCTGCTGCTGATGCGGCTTTCAATACACCGGAAAGCTGGTGTGCTTCATCTATACGGCGGGCGGCCTGCATGGCAGTGATCTTCATGTGGTACTCAAGAGTATCCATCTTATCTTCCAGACGGATCACTTCTTCTGCTATATCCTCGTCATCATAGATAACAGCAGAATAGGCCAAATCCAGCATCAGTTCAGAAGTATCTTTCATTCCCACAAGCAGTTCTTTCATGTTCTGGGAACAATGTTCGATCTTCTTTGGCATAATAAATCTACCTAAACAGCAGTCTATTTATGTTAACGATACATAAAACCACCGATGAGGGATAAATGTTGCCAGATTTTGAGGAAGAGACTGTAAATGAAATATCATTTGCCGCATCCCTCAGATATCATATCACTCCTTCCACATTAAAAGAGGGTTTTTCAGGTCTTTTACTCATGAGTCTCATGAGCCTGGTAGCAGGGATCGTACTGGGCAAGATGACAGGAATACTGGAATCGCTGCCCGGCCTTATACTTCTCATTACCCCGGCCATAGGTATGAGGGGGAATATCTTCGGGGCCATGGGGTCACGGCTTGGTACGGCGCTGCATACAGGTATGTTCAGCACATCGTTAAAACCATACAGCATCCTGAGCCAGAATATCTATGCATCCATGATCAATACCGTATTGATATCCTTCGCACTGGGTCTCATGGCCTGGGGGGTTGCCCTCCTGCTGAAAATAGAAAGTATCGGTATGGTAGAGTTCGTGCTGATCTCCATGATAGGTGGGATCATCTCAAGTTTTTTCGTACTCATTATCACCGTGGGAGTTGCGGTGACCGGTTATAATCGGGGCTGGGATATCGATAATATGAGTGCGCCCATAATTACGGCAGCAGGGGATATGGTTACTCTTCCCGCACTGTTCCTGGCCGTGATATTGATAGGCGGGAACTCCACAGGATACCATACTATCCTGTTCATCCTGTTCGGCGTACTGGCCGCAGCATGCCTGTTGTTGACAATAAGGTCAGGCTTTGATATCATGCGGGGTATAATCTACGAAAGTGTTCCCATGCTGCTGATAGCCGGGTTCATGAGCACTCTTGCAGGACTAATAATAAATTCAAGACTTGAGGGCTTCCTGATGCTGCCTGCCCTGCTTGTGATGGTACCCCTGTTTTTGGAGGATAATAATGCACTTGGAGGGATACTTACGTCCAGGCTGTCCTCGATGCTGCATACTGGTATGTTCGATCCTGGTATGTTTCCTGGTAAACAGATAATTCCAAACTTCCTGCTGATCTATATCTATTCCCTTGTGGTGTTCCCCTTGGTAGGGGTATCTGCTTATGCGGCCAGTATCCTGATGGGGATCGGCTCCCCTGGCCTTGGAAGCATGATCTTTATCAGCACTTCGGCGGGCCTGATCGCAGTTACAATCGTTAACCTGGTAGGATATTATGTTGCCATTACTGCCCATAAGCTCAGGCTGGACCCTGATAACCACAGCATTCCCATGATGTCCAGTATTGTAGATGCGTCGGGTGCAATGTGCCTGGTGGCTGTGTTGATGTTAGTGGGCATGGTGTGACCAGGGGAATCGCAACTTTTAATTTATTGCAGTGGAAATATAGGGCAATGAAATTCGAAGTGATACCGGCAGTGGACCTTAGAGGCGGAAGATGTGTGCAGCTGGTGCAGGGTGTACCAGGGACCGAACTGGTCTCACTGGATGACCCCATTGCAGAGGCGCTCAGGTGGATCGATGAAGGGGCACAGACGCTGCATCTCATTGACCTGGACGGTGCAATAGAGGGTGAGAGGGTCAATGCGCAGGTGGTTGAAAGGATAGTAGATGCCACTGATGTAAGGGTAGAAGTTGGTGGTGGTATACGCACTTCCCGGGATGTTGAGGGCCTGGTGGGTGTAGGTGTGGACAGGGTGATCATCGGCACGGCTGCTGTGAACGATCCCGATTTTGTCAGGGAGATGTCTGACCTTCACGGGAAGGAGCACATCATGGTCTCACTTGATGCTAAAAACGGCAGGGTGACCACACACGGCTGGGCAAAGACGTCCAATTTCTCACCTCCTGGACTGGGGCAGCAGCTGGAGATGGTGGGGGCGGGTAGTATCCTGTTCACTAATATCGATACCGAGGGGCTGCTGCAGGGTGTGGACCCAAGACCCACCCAGGAACTGGTTGAGGCTGTGAGCATACCAGTGGTGGCAGCGGGTGGGATCACCACAGTTGACGATGTCAGGATGATCAAGGAAACGGGTGCCGAGGCCGCGGTGGTTGGCAGCGCTCTGTACACAGGCCGGCTGAGCCTGCCAGAGGCTATTGCAGCGGCACGTGGATAGGAGATTTGCGGCTTAGACCTGCGGCTTTATACTTAAAGAGGTATCCACTTCAAATCTAAGGGTAATTTAAAAATTATTAGACAGGATTTACAGGATCTACAGGATATACCGCAACGTCAACATCCTGCAAATCCTGTAACTCCGGTCAAAATATCATGCATTTTGAAGTGGATACTTAAAGAGTGATATTGTTAACTATTTAAGGGTGCAGGAAATTATACTTTANATACAACTTTATATACAGTGAAAAAACCAGGACGTAGGGATATGAGAATTGCAAAACAGAAACGTAAGACCAGGGAGACCGAAATTGGAATGAAACTTAACCTGGACGGCAGCGGGTCTGCCGATATAGATACCGGTATCGCTTTTTTTGACCACATGCTGACTTCACTGACCAGGCACGGCGGACTTGACCTGACTGTCAATGCCACTGGTGATGTGCATGTGGATGAGCACCATACTATCGAGGATGTGGGTATTGTGCTGGGAAAAACCCTTGAAAAAGCACTGGGTGACAAAAGGGGGATAGTGAGGTTCGGGGAAGCGAGGATACCTATGGATGAGGCACTGGCAGAGGTGGCGCTGGACCTGGGGGGCAGGAGTTACCTTGCTTTTGATGCACGGTTCATGAGCCCGAAGGTGGGTGATTTCGGTACCCAGATGACCAGGCATTTTTTTGAGTCGTTGGTCAGCAATGCGGGCATCAATGTGCATATGAAGGTGGAAGGTGAGAACGACCACCACAAGATCGAGGCGCTGTTCAAGGCTTTTGCGGTGGCGCTGAAGCGGGCTGCAACTGTGGCTGGGGATGATGTGCCCAGTACCAAGGGCGTGCTGTGAGACTTTGCCTGGCAGTTTGGTAAGATACTATCTGTTGGAGTTTACCCCTTCATTTCTACTGCAACTAATAATAATGTAGAATGAGATTGGGACTGGACATTATTTTAATATCAGCTACATAGGGCACAGAGAAATGTAAAAACGCTCTGTGCACTCTGTGGCTTAAAAATTACTTAAATTATATATTTCTACAGCCATGCCCCCTGCCGGCAGCAATCACCAACACCCGTGGCCACCGCCTGCAC
>PYCK01000207.1 GCA_009649835.1 Candidatus Methanocomedens sp.
GTGGCGATCATGGGCGGAAGCTATGGCGGATATGCAACGCTCTGGGGCATGACGAATACATCAGATACGTTTGCCTGTGGCGTAGACATCGTAGGTCCATCTAACCTGACAACACTCTTCGAAACAATCCCGCCGTACTGGGAGCCACAGATCGAGTTATTTGCAACACGTATGGGTGATGCCAGAACTGAAGATGGCAGAGCGTTCCTCGCCGGGCGATCTCCGCTGACCTACGTGGACCAAATCGAAAAGCCGCTCCTGATCGGTCAGGGCGCAAATGACCCGCGTGTAAAGCAGGCAGAGTCCGACCAGATCGTCCAGGCGATGCAGGATGCAAACATCCCTGTGACATATCTACTGTTCACAGACGAAGGACACGGCTTTGCCAGACCTGAGAATAGACTCTCGTTCTATGCCGTAACCGATGCGTTCCTCGCCGAGCATCTGGGCGGGCGGTATGAGCCTATCGGTGATGATTTTGAGGGATCGAGCATCATCATCCAGTCTGGCGCTGAAGAGGTGCCGGGGCTTGCAGAGGCGATAGCTGATTAGCTGCCAATGAATCGATTACCGCTGGCTGTCCCGGGTGCGGTGTGTCCAGGGTGGCTGGCGGATTTTTGGCAACATATGTCTGCACCAGAAGATGAGGTAGAACCGGCCAATAACAAAAAAGAGAGTGCATGAATGGGAAACGAAAAGAATAGCATCGAAAGCACTGTACACAACACAGATAGTTACCTGCAGAGCCTGATGCTGACAAATCCCCTGCAAGAACCCATATTTCGCCGTGCAATCCATGCGCTCAACCTCCCGCAGGGAAGCCGGGGCCTGGACGTGGGATGCGGAATCGGTCTTCAGGCATTGTTGCTCGCAGAGGCAGTTGGACCTGGCGGGCATGTCACAGGCGTTGACCTGTCCCCGGAATTCCTGGTTTATGCGAGAAGCATTGCAGAGAAAGCAGGCATCTCTGAGCAGGTCTCCTTTCAGGAGGGGGACATGAACAACCTCCCATTCGATGATGCCACCTTCGACTGGGTGTGGAGCGCAAACTGCGCAGGATACGCCCCGGGAGAGCCCATGCCGCTGCTAATGGAGCTTGCACGGGTGGTAAAGCCCGGTGGAAGTGTGATCATCATCGCATGGTCCTCCCAACAACTGCTCCCGGGTTATCCTGTACTGGAGGCACATCTGAATGCGACATCCTCAGGGATCGCCCCGTTTGTAGAGGGGACGGCGCCTGAGCTGCATTTCCCGCGCATGGCAGGGTGGTTCCGTCGTGCAGGCATGGAGGAGGTTACGGTCCGGACATTTACAGGTGATGTCTGCACCCCGCTATCTGAGGAGATGCGGAGCGCTCTTGCCGCGCTTATTGAGATGCGGTGGGTGGATGTGGGGGCTGAGCTGTCAGAAGGGGACTGGGCTGAGTTTCAGCGGCTGTGTTTGGCTGAGTCGCCGGAGTTTATTCTGGATATTCCGGATTACTACGCGTTCTATACGTATTCGATGTTCAGGGGGCGGGTGCGTGGGTGAACGCTTTCGGAGAGGCATCACCTAAAATCAGCTTGATCTATCCCGATTTTGCGTTACGGATTATCAGGATGAGGAATATCAGAGCGCTGAGCACTAAAATAGGTGCAATTACCGGCATTAGATCTTCTGCAAAGTGATGCAGAACGGTATACACAAGTACGTGAACCGCAACATCAGCAAATATCTCGATGGCAGTTTTTTTTCTGCTAATCTATCCGGTGTTTTTCTGGCGCATTGGCTGCACGCATGGAATATGTCGGAAGAGACCGGTTCAACCTGTCGTACATGAGACATACAACGAAGTGGTTTGAGGTCTATCCTGACATGTCCCTGGACGAATGCATAGAAGCTATCAGGGACGATCCTCTTTTTACGCCATAGTAACCCAGGGAGACGAAATGATGGATAACGCATGATTCCGGCAGTTTTACATGGAAATTAATAAATACTCCTTTGAATATAATTTGATGTTACATTAAATTGGAGGGATGGATCATTCAAATTAATCTTGAGAATTACTTTTTAAGGACACTGGTAATTGTGGTAGGTATGTCCCTTGCCATGATCGCTGTGGCGCTGGGCATAATATATCTGTTTGAAACAGGTCTGCCAATGCCGGCACCTTTGATATTCCTTATATTTGCAGTATTGTTCATCTTGGGTACGACATTCTTTGAAGGCAGGGGTGCTGTTCATCCATGGTCACTTATAGGCGGTGCCGCATCGTCCATAGCTGTTACATTTATTGTTACGTCCATTACCGGCGGCATACTCTATGCGGCGACAGGTGGCTTGTCAGCTATACCTGTTGGAACGATCCTGTATTCACTCTCTGCCTGTATGATTGTGAGCATGGTTACACTGAAATTCGCTTCCTACAAGCTTCAGTACACTTAGTGTTCCCTGGTATTTGCTCAATAAGAGGTTTTACAGTGAACATCAGGACAAGCGAGCGGATTGAACTGGTGGATATTACACAAGAAGTTAAGAGTGAGATACATAAAAGCGGTATTGACAATGGCATATGTGTTGTAAGTACCAGCCATACCACGACCGCGATTATTCTAAATGAGAATGAGACCGGCTTGCGTCATGATATCCTGGATTTCCTTGAAAAACTGATACCTCCCTTAGCAGGTTACCAGCATGACCGGATAGATAATAATGCCGATGCCCACCTGAAAGCTATAATCCTGGGTTCAAGCGAAACTATCCCGGTAACGGGCGGTGAGCTTGTGCTGGGTACCTGGCAGCGTATATTTTTTGTTGAACTGGACGGGCCAAGGCAGAGGACCGTGAATATCGCTAAAATTAAAAAAGTGCAAAGTTGAAAACAGGAAAACCCTTATATAGGCAGATACAAATATAAGGTGAAAGTTAGCTGATTTTCTCATTTTTTCTATGAGGTATAGAGATGGTTAATGATAACGAACTTAAAGGTACAACGACTATTGGGTTAGTCTGCAGTGGAGGCGTGGTCCTGGCCACAGAAAGCCGGGCTACTATGGGGCATTTCATCGCAAGTAAAGATGCCAAGAAAATATACCAGATAGATGACCTTGTGGGGATGACCACAGCCGGTTCAGTGGGAGATGCACAAAGGCTTGTAAAAACAATGCAGGTCGAATCAAAATTATATAAAATGCGCAGACATGATAACATGACCATCAAAGGTATTACCAGCCTGCTATCCAACATCCTTGCAGGAAACAGGTATTTTCCATTCATGGTCCAGCTTGTTATAGGTGGAGTGGACAAGAACGGTCCGGGCCTCTATTCACTTGATGCCCTCGGAGGCCAGCTTGAAGAGAACAAAGCCGTGGCCACCGGTTCAGGATCTCCATTTGCCTACGGAATACTTGAAGATAGATACGAAGAGAATATGCCCATTGATGATGGTGTGACCCTGGCAATCAGGGCACTACATAACGTTATGAAACGGGATTCTGCTTCCGGGAACGGTATTAAGGTTACCAAGATCACATCGGAAGGATATATCGAGATAGAGGATTCTGTCATACAAGAAACACGCGATGCTTTCCTTGATGTTTTATAGGGCCTGAACATTAAGGAAACATTACATATACATAATATATATTTATATATTTAATTTTTTAAATTTTCATTTTCTGATTTTTTCACAGGACGTAAATACCATGTCGGTAGAACAGGTACTCGAAGAACTAAAAGCAAAGATATCGAAAAAATTACCAGCCGGAGTGACTATATCACTTATAGAGTTCGAGGGACCGGAACTTGTAATATATACCCCGGAACCGAAAAAACTGGCAGATAACGGTGATGTCATCCGTAATCTGGCAAAGGATCTCAGGAAGCGGTTAGTGGTCAGGCCTGACCCTGGAGTACTGGCAGATCCGGATGTCGTAATTGAAATGATCGCCAAGATCGTACCTGAAGATGCTGGTATTACAAGTCATTATTTTGATCCTGATACAGGTGAAGTGATAATCGAGGCCGAGAAACCAGGTATCGTAATCGGCAGACATGGCAGCACTCTCAGGGAGATTACCAGGGAGATCGGCTGGACACCCAAGGTGGTAAGGACCCCGCCTATAAAATCATCTACTGTAAAGAATATCCGACAGTACAACAGGGACCACAAAGAAGAACGTAAAGCCCTGCTCAAGACCATTGGCAGGACAATCCACAGGGAAATATCGGCCAAGGATAAATGGGTCAGGGTCACTGCATTGGGGGGCTGCCGGGAAGTAGGACGCAGTTGTTTCATGCTGTCAACCCCTGAGACCAAGGTACTCATTGATTGTGGAGTGAACGTTGGTTCTGATGATAACGCCACCCCTTACCTGTACATACCAGAGGTATCGCCTATCAGCCAGATAGATGCAGTGGTGCTCACCCATGCACACCTGGACCATTCCGGCCTGATACCCCTGCTGTATAAGTACGGGTATGAGGGGCCAGTGTACTGCACACCTCCCACCCGGGACCTGATGGCCCTGCTGCAACTGGATTTCATTGATGTGGCTGCCAAGGAGGGCAAGACCATACCCTATGAATCCTCGATGATACGTGAGACCCTGAAACATACCATTACGCTTAATTACGGCGACGTTACCGATATTGCTCCGGATATGAAGCTTACCCTGCACAATGCCGGCCATATCCTGGGTTCATCCGTGGTCCATTTCCATGTGGGCGACGGGCTGTACAATATTGCATTTACCGGGGATCATAAATATGAGAAGACCCGCCTGTTCGACCCGGCAGTCAATTCATTTCCCAGGATAGAAACCATAATCACAGAGTCAACCTATGGCGGTTCTAAGGATATGCAGCCCAGTAGGAGGGAGGCTGAGAACCGGTTAAAGGATATCGTAAAAGAAACGATAGCCAGGGGCGGTACTGTCCTGATCCCGGCCTTTGCAGTGGGCAGAAGCCAGGAAGTTATGTTAGTGCTGGAGGAGATCATCCGTAAAGGTTTTATCGATGATAATATCCCGGTCTACCTGGATGGTATGATCTGGGAAGCCACGGCCATCCATACTACTTACCCCGAATACCTGAATGGAGAACTGAAGAACCTGATCTTCCATAAAGGCATGAACCCGTTTTTGGCCGATTGTTTTGAACAGGTGGATTCTGTTGAGAAACGAAAGGATATCCTGACCAATCCCAGACCCGGTGTCATACTGGCAACCTCTGGTATGCTAAACGGCGGCCCAATTATGGAATACTTAAGGGCATACGGCCCTGACGAGAAGAACGCACTGGTATTTGTGGGATACCAGGCAGAAGGAACCATGGGCCGGAGGTTGCAGAAAGGATGGAGTGAAGTTCCCGTCTACAATAACGGCAAGAGTGATATTATCAAGATCAACCTGCAGGTGCAGACAGTAGATGGATTCTCGGGACACTCTGATCGCAGGCAACTGATGGATTATATCAAGAAGATGAAACCCAGGCCTGAACATATCCTTACAGAACATGGTGATGAGAAGAGCTGCCTGGACCTGGCCAGTTCAATATACAGAAAATACCGTATCGAAACCAGGGCACCAATGAACCTGGAAACTATCAGGCTGGTCTAAACTACAGGATTACAGGAGTTACTTTTTCTTCCCTTGACAGTAATGCCACCCTGCTGAGTTCCACGTCATCTGCCATATGGTATCCCAGCTCCCTGCCAAGTTCTGAAGTGAACTCAAGTA
>PYCK01000208.1 GCA_009649835.1 Candidatus Methanocomedens sp.
TTATTTTCATTTATCCAGAATAAATTAAAATGTCACAAACTTTCTTATACTCTCCAATATATGCATCATTTATATACTCAAACTTACTAATTGTTAGTTAAGAGGTAGATTATGATCGCATCTGAAGCATCCCCAGCACCAACAATAAGCCCGCATTTACAGGGTGTTGAAACAGAGACTTTTCTTACATTATCAAAAATGTCAGAGCAAAAGGAATCTTTACAGAATATATTAAAGAAATATAATACAAAAAGTCCTGAAGACATTGAAATAATGATCGAGCAAGGCGAGATAGGGGAACATCCGGCATATGAGGATTACCTTTCGGCTCTTTCCTTTGAACAAAATATAAAAGACCTTAAAAAATTACTTAATGATCTGGTAAAGAGAATATGATGCACAGGCTGATTGTTATTGCCAGATGTGCCGAGGAGCATTTTTCAGATATAATAAGCGAGGCTCCAATCATTTTTAGCGATAAGGTAAGGCTACTTTTTATCGATGGCTCATTTATGGATATCAGGTATCCTGTTGATTCTAAATACTCATTTCACTGGCAGCTTGAAGATGAAATTATCAGGATAGACACGGCGCCACACCACCGCCGGGTTTCTACGTATCCACGGCATATGCATATTGGTAAGGAGGAAAATGTGATCGAGGATTCGGTGACTGAGATCGGGAATACTGTGGAGGAAAATGTGAAGTGTGTGTTAGAGTTTGTGCGAAGCAAGGTGGGGGAATAAGTTGGGTATTTTCAAATGGTGGAAGGCATCAAGAACATAACATTTTAGACATATATTCTGAACACTTTGCGCTCTTGGCGACCTGCACGCCCTACAGACGTAGCAGGCACTCAACTCCGTAGGAGGTGAGTGTCCTTTGCGGTGTATGATTTTGGTCACCGCAAAGAGCGCAAGGTTCGCAAAGATTAGTTTGAATTGTTTGGTTTTTTACTATAATTATACCGTACCAATTATCCTGTCAGCACCTGCTCGATCCGCTCCAGTGCGTCCCGTATCCGCTCCTGGCTGGTAGCATAGGATATCCTGATAAAGTCCATGCTGTTGGGCCCGAACGCACTTCCCGGTGTGGCAGCCACATGGGCCTCTGTGAGCAACTGCTCGCACACATCATCACCGTTACCGTATTCGCTCACGTCAGCAAAGGAATAGAACGCACCGCTGGGATAATTAGACTTAATACCCATATTGTTCAGCCCGTCCACCAGCAGGTCCCGCCGTGCCTTGAACTCTTCAACCATCCCGGGAATAAATGACTGGTCTCCTTTCAGGGCTTCCACACCCGCCCACTGGACAAAAGTAGTGGCACTGCTGACACTGTGACTCTGCAGCTTGGACATGGACGTGTACAGTTCATGAGAAGTAGCAAGATAACCCAGCCTCCAGCCGGTCATGGCATAAGCCTTTGAAAAACCATTGATAGTGATGGTGCGGTCTTCCATGCCGGGTAGGCTGCCTATACTGAAATGCTCTTTATCGTAGATGATCTTCTCATATATCTCATCCGAGATCACAGTGATATCGTGGTCGATAGCAAGGTCTGCGATCTCTTTTATCGCATCCCTGGAAAAAATTCCCCCTGTAGGATTGCTGGGGCTGTTCAATACAATAAGCCTGGTCTTTGGAGTGATATAACTGGCTACATCTGTGGGACAAAAATCATTTTCCGGGTCAAGGGGTGCAAACACCGTCTTCCCGCCTGCTATCTTGATGCACGGGTCATAGGATACCCAGGCCGGGTCGAACAGAATGCCCTCGTCGCCCTCGTCCAGTATGGCAAGTATGGCCTCGAACACAGCCTGCTTGGCGCCCGGTGTCACGATCACATGTGCAGGTTCAATATTCAGGTTGTTCTCTTCATTCAGTTTTTCGGCAATAGCAAGGCGCAGTTCGGGAATGCCGGGAGAAGGAGAATAGTGTGTATCGCCCCGGCGCAGCGACACTTCGGCAGCATCACAGATATTCTTTGGTGTGTCAAAATCAGGTTCACCCAGGCTGAAACTGATAACATCATGTCCCTCGCGCTTGAGATCATTGGCCAGGTTAGTCATCCTGAGGGTGGCCGATTCCTCAATACTTTGCAGGCGTTTCGATACCATGGCTTCAATCTGGGATGAGATATTATTTTAATCTTTGCACCAGCTTGACTGCAGCCTCGACCGCACGTTTGGCATAGTCCACCCGCTTGTGTGCATCCAGCCTGCTCATGCCCGGTCCGGATATGCCCAGGGTTACCGGTTTATCATATTCCAGTGACAGGTCAGTGATCTTCCTGGTAGCATGCTGCACCACAATCTCATCGTGCTTGGTCTGGCCCTCGATAACGCAGCCGATCGTGACCACGGCATCGATGTTGGGGTCAGTTACCATTTTCTTGATGGCCAGCGGCATATCATATACACCCGGCACCATAATGGTCTGCTCCACTGTAGCCCCCAAAAACTTTGCATGCTCCCTGCCCAGCAGCTCCATCTGGTAGGTAAGGTCCCTGTTGAACTCTGCTACCACAAATCCCAGTTTAATATCGCTCATGATAATAATCTCCGGTTATCTCCAATTCTATTTCTTATTAACATTATACTATAAATTTAAATATGTTCTACAGACCCACCTGACCTGCATCCTTATAGCCCTGGCGCTGCCCGGTACCTGCCTCACGTTCCAGGTCCCGCTTGCTAAACAGCAATTTCACAACATTCAGGGCATGCTCCCGTGAGCGCTGCTCCATCAACCATGCAAGGGTTTTGTCATCCTGCGCTTCATCCTCATGCACGAACACTTCGATCACATGGGTATTGGTCATCAACTGTGCCTGGATGATACCCTGGGAAGCCTCGTGGGCGCATATCTTATCCTTTGGGTCTGCCCCTGGCATACCCAGCGCCATGACAATATCGCAGCCCTGTTCCTCGATCAATTTCTTACATGCCACGGGCAGGTCCTTGATACCGGGTACAGTATAACGCTCGATCTTCACAGATGCATTGTTGCGCAGCTCATCAATGGCTGCACCCCCCATATCATACCTGGCAAATGTAGTATCTGCAATACCTACCGTGACCATGTTTTCCTCGAATTGCTACTTTAACGTATCCACTTCAAAAAGCATGGTATTTTGACTGGATTTACAGGATTTACAGGATGTTGACGTTGCGGTATATCCTGTAGATCCTGTTAATCCTGTCTAATAATTTTTAAATTACCCTTAGATTTGAAGTGGATACATTTTAACTGCTACTTTAAC
>PYCK01000209.1:0-3381 GCA_009649835.1 Candidatus Methanocomedens sp.
ACCGTATGAACAATCCATCCCCTCTAGCCTGTGGCCTTGACCTTGAAAGCTTCAAACCCTCCACCATAACCCTTGTGGAAGGCCCCTCACGTTTCGTGCCCGACCTGCTGCTCTACCTGTGCGCCCATACTGCAAACCGGCACCAGCAGGACGCGGTCTTCGTGGACGGGGGCAACAGCTTCAACCCCTACACCCTACGGAGCATATCAAAGGTGCTGCAGGCAGACATAAAGACCGTAATGACAAAGACCCACGTAGCCCGCGCCTTCACCGAATACCAGATGAACGACCTGCTCACACAGCAGCTGCCGCCCGTTATCCAAAAATGGCAGCCAGGGCTTCTGGCAGTGGCATACCTGCCCCACCTCTTCGGCAGCCCCCATTCCCGCAGACTGCTGGAGCAGGCAGTAGAGCACCTGAAGGACTACACCCGCACCCACGGCCTGACCACGGTGGTGACCAGCTACGGCGGGACATGGTGGGGTGCCGGGCTGGTGGAAGAGTGTGCCGGCAGGGTCATCAGGGTAGTACAGCACCGCAAACTGCTCAGGATACTGGATGAGAACGACGTGCTGGAATTCATACCCATCCCGCCGGGCCAGATGCAGCTCAGCGCATACACGGCGGTGGTGTAAATGGGCAGGACAGTACCCAGTTTCAGGATGCTGCTTGACAGTATCATCATGGAGCTTGGCGATTTTAAAAGGGCACTGCGCCGGCGCGACCAGCAGGTCTTTGACCGTATCATGGACATGGCACGGGAACATGCCTCCGCATCCACTGTAGCGGCGGCTGTTGACCCCATGGATACCATAGTGCTGTCCATCCTCATAGAACAGCAAAAACAAATAGACGACCTGAAGGAGGACAGCGATGCCCCATCTCCTTGATATCGAGTACAGGGACGGGCACATCATCCTGTGGATCAAACAAGGCAGCAAATGCACACCCCACAGGGTGGGATACTATCCCCGCATATACCTGGAATGTCCAGTCCACAACAGGCATCTTATATCCACCCTGCCCCAGGTGCGGCAGGTCAGGGTCGAACAGAAGATAACATCCCTGGGTCAGGAGCCACAAGATGTGCTTGCCATATCCCTGGATGACTGGGGCGGGGTATTCAATCTGGCAGACATGCTGGAGCAGCGGGGCTGGCGGGCATACAACGTGGACCTGCCCCCGACCAGGCAGTTCCTCCTTGAGAACGGGCTGTTCCCCATGGCTCAGCTGGACCCACAACTGCATCTTGATGACGACCAGCAGACCACCGACTACTCCCTTCCCGAACTGACCACATTAGAACTGGACATCACACCGCAATCAGGCCGCAACCCCTGCTTTAGCGACCCCCTGCGTGATATCCGGCTGGGTGACCACATCTTCGAAGGCATGCCCGAAGCCGATATGATCGAAAACCTTTCCTCCACGCTCAAGAGGCTGGACCCTGACGTGATACTGACACATGGCGGCGACAGTTTCCAGCTTCCCTACCTGTACCACAGGGCAGCAAAAACAGGGGCATCACTCCAGCTGGGCAGGGAAAAGGACGAGCCGCCCCCACAGAACAAGGGGCGCTCATATTTCAGCTACGGCCGGATCATCTACAAACCCGGCGGCTACCAATTGAGGGGCAGGCTGCATATCGACAGCCAGACCTTTATCGTAAAGGAAGGCGGGATGCAAGGCCTCATCGACCTGGGCAGGATCACAGGCATACCCCTGCAGCAACTATCCAGGCTCAGTCCTGGCAGCGCGGTCACGGCCCTGCAGGTGAACCAGGCACTAAAGGACGGTGTGCTGGTTCCCTGGAGGCGCAACCTGTCCGAGAATTTCAAGACAGCAGAAGAACTGCTGCGCTCTGACCGGGGTGCTCTGATACTGGAACCCAGGGTGGGCATATACGAAAATGCAGCCGAAGTGGACTTTACCAGCCTGTTCCCCCACATCATGGTCACAAAGAACATCTCCCCCGAAACCGTGTTGTGCGAGTGCTGCCCGGACTCGCCCGAGAGGGTGCCCTTTATCGGATATAATATCTGCCAGAAGCGCTTGGGCCTGATACCCAGGGTCATCGGGCCACTGATCAAACGGCGCATGACCTATAAGAAAATGGCAGATGGCGGCAGCGAGGAACACCGGATGATGCAGAACGTACTGAAATGGCTGCTGGTCACCAGTTTCGGGTATATGGGATTCAATAAGGCCAGGTTCGGGCGGATAGAGTGCCACGAATCCATCACTGCCTACGCCAGGGAGATATTACTCCAGACCATGGAGATTGCCCAGGGCCTGGATTTCGACATCCTGCACGGCATAGTGGACAGCCTGTGGGTCAGGGGCAGCGGTGACCCAAGGGAACTATGCGACCTTGTGAGCGAGACCGTGGGAATCCCCCTGGAACTTAAAGGGCATTACCACTGGATTGTGTTCCCGTCCAACCGTAACAACCGGGCCGGGGCCATGAACAGGTACTTCGGCCTGATGACGGATGGTAAAATGAAAGTGAGGGGAATTGAATTGAGACGCCGCGATACGCCCCGGTTCATCAGAAAGCTGCAGCATGATATGTTAGATCAGATGAAATGTGCCAGCACCGTGGATGAATTATACAATAACCTGCCCTCTGTGCTGGATGTAGTGCGACGCTATGCTGATGAGATATTAAGCGGCAGGGCCGATCCCGAAGAGCTGGTGTTCACCACCCACACCAGGCACAAGCTTGAGGATTACAGGCAAAAAGGGAGCCAGGCCGCGGCCCTGTACCAGTTAAGGGAGGAAGGTGTGGACGTGCAGCCAGGCCAGGCTGTGCAGTACATACACACCGACCACAGGTCAAGGAATTTCCACAACAGGGTGAAGGTGGCAGAACTGATAGAGCCTGGCACGTTGTATGACAGGCAAAAGTACTATGACATAACGCTACGGGCTGCTGAGAGCCTGCTGCGCCCCTTCGGTTACGACAGGGAAGTGCTGGACGATGTGGTGATGGGAAGTGAACAGATGCAAATCGAAGGGTTTTGAGGTGGCAACAGTCACAACTCTTTTCCAATGCATTCCACAACTGTTCTACCAAGATCTGTCGGATAATATATCAGGTAATTTCCCTCCTGCTTTGAGCATATCAGGCCGCTATCCCTGAGTATAGAAAGATGATATGACATCTTCGAGTATGTATACTCTGTCATCGCGACCATCAGGCAGACGCACATCGGCTGTATACAAAGTGCAAATAACACCCTAAGCCGTACAGGATCTGATATCGCACGGGCGATCGAGTTGACATATCCTATTCTTTGATCATCAGGAAGTAATTCAACAATTCCATCTATTCCACCCTTTTCTACGAATTCACACCTGATTGAATCTGGTATCTCTGTT
>PYCK01000209.1:3581-9652 GCA_009649835.1 Candidatus Methanocomedens sp.
TCTACAGGATTAAATCCCTGACAACTTCTCCACAGCTTCCTCTACCAGTTCCCGTCCACCCCTGTCAACAAGCAAATGACCCAGCCGTCGGGCCTCCACCTCACAGTTATCAAGAGGCACGACCTCATCCACCTTAACATACCTGTCACCATCCAGCGACAGCACTTCGGCACGTATCCGCACGCCGTTACCCTCAGTAGTAGCAAAAGCAGCGATGGGGACAAGACATCCCCCGCCCAGAATGCCGATGACTATACGCTCAAGTTTCGTTTCAAGATTACTCTGCGGGTGGTCAAGCAGTGCTGTAGCCCTGTGAGCCTCGGTACCTTCAGGCGTCACAACCACAATGGTCCCCTGGTTGGCAGACGGACAGAAATGGTCAGGGTCCAGCCGGTGCACGTCCAGTTCCCAGCCCATACGCTGCAGTCCTGCCTCAGCCAGCAGTATGCCGTCGTACTGTCCTTCTGCGACTTTGCGGCGGCGAGTATCGATATTACCACGCAGGTCCTTGATGACCAGATCAGGCCTGTATCGTAAAAGCTGGGCCTGCCTGCGCATACTTGTGGTGCCGATCGTGGCCCCTTGTGGCATTTCATCAAGCGTGGAGCCATCCCTGGTCAGTAGTACATCAAGAGGTGAATCCCTTTTTAATACAGCAGCAATAGCCAGTTCATCAGGACGCTCGGTTGGGATATCCTTCATGCTGTGGACCGCGATATCTATCTCGCCGTCCAGCATCCTGTCATCAAGTTCACGCACAAAAGCACCCACGCCAGGTATCTGGTGCAGGGGGCGGTCAGTGAACGAATCACCACTGGTCTTTATGATCTTGCGCTCTGTGTCAAATCCATGCTGCTTTAGCATGGCAGCCACCTGGTCAGCCTGTGCCAGCGCCAGGGCACTGCCCCGTGTACCGATTATCATCAATTACGGCCTCAGGTTCTGTTCATATGCCTCGACCGTGGCAGCAATATCTTCGTCAGTGTGCGCTGTTGAGAGGAAATTGGTCTCGTACTGTGAAGGCGGCAGGAATACCCCGCTCTTTAACATCCTGTGGAAGAATTCAAAGTACCCTTCCTTATCGCATTTCAAAGCTTCCTGGTAATTGGCAGGGATATCACCAAAGAACATCTTGAACATGGAACCCACACCGCTTACATAATAATCCAGACCCAGGTCGTTTATGGAATCCCGAAGCATTGCCCGCAGGCCGTCACCTGCCAGGTTCACTTTTTCATGGACCTTCTCTTTTTCAAGCACATCCAGTGTGGCAAGGGCACTAGCCATTGAAAACGGATGTCCGTTGAAGGTGCCTGCCTGGTACACCTTACCGGCGGGAGAGATGTTCTCCATGATCTCTTTTTTACCGCCAATGACACCGATATTCAAACCACCGCCCAGTACTTTACCCATTGTGGTCATATCAGGAATGACATCGTAATATTCCTGTGCACCACCCATGGCAAGCCGAAACCCTGTGATAACTTCATCGAATATCAGCACGATATCATTTTCCTTAGTAACTGCCCTGACCTCTTCTAAGTATCCTTCCATCGGGAGTATAGGGCCTATATTGCCCATGACAGGTTCCATGATGACTGCTGCAACTTCACCCTCATAGCTTTGTATTGCGCTAAGCATGGCGTCAATATCGTTATAGGGCACCTGCAGGGTTTGTTTCGTGAACTCCCTGGGGATTCCCTGTGAATCAGGTGCTCCCAGTGTGGTGGCACCGCTCCCTGCTTTTACCAGGACCGCATCATGTGCACCGTGGAATCCGCCCTCTATCTTGATGATCTTGTTCTTGCCTGTATAACCCCTGGCCGCACGTATGGCTCCCATGGTGGCCTCGGTGCCTGTTGAGACGAACCTGACCATGTTGACACTGATAACATTATTGCAGATGCGCTGTGCCAGTTCCACTTCGAGTTCGGTGGGTGTGCCGTACAGCCAGCCGTTATCAAGTTGTTTTGTTATTGCTTCTTTGATAGCGGGGTGGTTGTGTCCCAGCAGGAGGGGGCCGTAGCCCATGCAGTAGTCGATGTAGGTGTTTCCATCAACATCTGTTATCTTTGAACCGCTGGCACTTTTGGTGTAGAACGGGTAGGGGCTTATCGCCCTGACCGGACTGCTTACCCCACCTGGCATCAGGTCCTTTGCTTTACTGAATAGTTGTTTTGATTTTTTACAGGTCATATGTGATACCACTGGATTTTCAATAATGATAAAATTTCTTATGTGTACTTTAACTCCGGAATAGTGTTATAAAATTGTACTTTTTACATATATAGGTTAAACATATATGGGTATTTAGGGTAAGCACCACTCTCACCCAGTTTTGTATATAATGGGTCATTAGTGCCCAATTTCCCATAAAAATTTGGAAGTTCCCTTTTTTGGTCAACCATTTGAAAGCACCCGGACTTCTTATCAGGTCAATAGTTAACGAATAGTTTAATCAACATTAATGTTATCAATACGCTAGAATAACATGACCAAGCAGATACTTGTAACCAATGACGACGGCGTCTATGCTGCCGGGATCAAGGCATCCTACCAGTCAGTCCGGGACTTAGGGGCAGTTACCGTTGTGGCACCTTCCATGCAAAAAAGCGGTGTGGGTCGCAGCATTTCCATCTTCGAGCCTTTAAGGATAAACAAAGCAGGTGTGGACGGGATGAAGGCTTTCGCTGTTGGCGGGACACCCACCGATGCCGTGATACTTGGAATATTCTCAATAATGAAACAAATGCCAGACCTTGTAGTTTCAGGTTTCAATATCGGTGAGAACATCAGTACCGATACCGTGACCACATCAGGCACAATAGGCGCGGCCCTGGAGGCTGCCAGTTACGGCATACCTGCCATCGCTGCCTCTATACAGGTACTGGATGAAGGTGATAAGTTCGATGACCTGCGCTCCTATGAATATGATTTCAAGGTAGGCAAGAAGATTGTAAACAATATCGCTAAAAAGATGCTGCAAAACGGTCTTCCATCTGGTGTGGACATGCTGAACATCAACATACCCAGGCATGCAACCCCTGACACTGACATCCAGGTCACACGCCTGGCCAGAAAGATATTCAGGACATCGGTCCAGGAACGACATGACCCTAGGGGCAGGCCGTACTACTGGATTGACGGCGACCTGATACATGATGCAGAGGAGGGAACGGACGTGCATGCTGTTATGAAATGCGGACACATTTCAGTTACACCCCTCACACTTGATTCCACTGCCCTGGTAGATTTTAAAACAATTGAAGATTTATTCTGAGAGTGAAAAATGAAAAATAAAGAAAAAGTAAAAGAAAAACCATACGCTCAGCTGCTTGACCGCATAATGCTGTATACCTCGGTCTTTATGATAATGGGACTCTCGGATGCTGCCATCCCCATCCTTCCGGAACTATCAGACAGCACGCTGCTGGCAAACGGAGCCGCTTCCAGCCTGATATTCTCATCATATTTCATAGGTGCACTGCTGACCATGATACCTTTTGGTGTACTGGCTGATGCCTACGGTAACAGGTTATTAATCATCATCGGACTCATATTGACATTAATATCAGGTGCTGCTATTATAGCATCTGATAATGTATGGGTGATAGTCATAGCCAGGTTCGTGGAAGGTATGGGATGCGGAGCGTTCTTCCCTGCCGCCTTTGCAATGTTATCAAATTTCAAGCAATCCGGACAGTATATCGGTGAGTTCAATTCCCTGCTGAATCTGGGGCTGGCCGCAGGTATGGGGCTGACCGGGATACTGGTATCCACAGGGATAAAAAACGGCCTGATATTGTTCGAGGGGCTGCTGATCCCCACGTTCATGATATCCCTTATGGTACTGATCAATAACGGCTACGGTGAAACAGTATCTAAGAAAAGTGAGGTGGCGGTCGTGATGCTCAGGTCAAGGAAAATGCTCATCCATCCTGAGTATTCACAGATATGGCTGCTGTCATTTATCTTATTCGGCAGTAGCGGTGTGTTGATAGCCCTCTACCCTGACTTCAGTCTTGGTTCACTGCAAAAAGGCGCACTGGGCGCATATCTGGCCAGCATTTATTTAGGTGCAATGGTCACGTCCCTGTTAGCAGGCAGGCTGCAGGTGCAAAGGGATATTCTTGTCAGGGCAGGTATGGTCATTACCGGTGCGGGTGCACTGGCAGCGGTGTTCCATCCCATTGGCCTGACTCTGATGGGTGCCGGTTCCGGACTGGGGCTGGTGGGACTGGTAACCGGTGTAGCATACCTGAAGGTCGAAAAAGGACTGGCCATGGGGATTTTCAATACCTGTACCTATGCCGGGCTTGCACTGGTTCCACTCATTAGCGGGCTGGTGTTATCAGTTCTGGGATATAGTGGGTCTACNCAGGGTTATAGCGGAGTGTTTGTTGTAAATGGCATCCTGCTGATGGTAATGGTATTCCTGCCAATGGGAGCANTAAAAAAGTAAAAGGGGAAGGGATTAAAAATTAACCCCTTCCAGTTCTTTAAAACTCATATCCTGCATCCCCTCNATATCTGCCAGCAGGGCATCCAGTTCAGTCATATCTGATTCGATTGTCGATATCTCACTGTCCATGACATCCCCAGTCTGAGCAGGTGTAGGGGTTGCTGTGCTTGTTGGGGATGCAGGTGGACTTGCAGGTATTTCTTCTGATGGACCTGTACATCCGGATACTGCCAGACCCACTAACAAGATGGAAAGTATGGCGAAGTATCTTATCCTCATGTTAGCTGCCTCCTGTATCCACGGCAGAGTTCTCATCAGGTGTTTGATCCTGGTTCATAGCCTCTGCATGTGGCGGCGCCCAATCATTACTTGATGTATGGCGACCGTCCTTTTCTACGTCATATGTGCCATATCCTCTGAGTATTACACTGCCTATCCCCTCTGCAGTAAGCTCAATGTCATCACCAAGTACCACAACAGTAACACTGCTGCCGCTAATACCGGCAGTTCCATCAAACCCGCTGTACCTGACAACGCCATCACCAATATCTTCCTTGGTCCCGTATCCTGTAACATCTACTTCAGCATTGCCGTCATAGTCAGTGATCGTCAGTATCCCGGCCCTGGCACTGATCTTTGCCTCCATATCACCTGACATTGTGGCCTTACCATTTCCTGTTGCGATCAATTTGCCTGTACCGCTCAGGTCTGCAGAGCCGGGCCTGTGCTCTTTGAGTTCGGCAAATATCTCACGTAATACTGAATGGCCGTCCCTGAGCTGCTGTTGTGTTTCTCTCACAAGACCGCCGGCTTCATCAAGGAACTCACTTGCATCTTCAGCATCTTCAAGAACCCCGCCATCATCAAACCCATTGTGCTCATCAAAGGGCTGTGTTGCTTTATTGTGACTGTCTTTTGCATCTTGTAGTGCATCGTTATATTCATACTGGAGTTGCTCCATTTTTTCAGTGTCTACGCCTGCATCTGCTAACCTTTCAATCTCGGCTTCAATGCGGTCTGAAATGGATTCACCACGTTCCAGGAATGAATCTACCCTGTTATTTGCTGTACCAAGAGTAAAATACCTGGATTCCAGATTGGCATGCTGCCATATATCCCTGATTTCACTGATAACTGCCTGGAACTCTTCCCTGGTCTCGGCGGCTTCAACATCGCCTTCCAGGTCTTTAAGCTGGTTTATGTAATCCCCTATATTATCAGAGGCTATAAATGGCGCAAATCCGCTGTATTCAGCCCTTATTGCACTGTCTTCCAGTACCTCCAGACGTATGATGGTGTAGTCAATGGTACGGAACAAAAAGTTCCTGGTGGCATTTTTTAGATCAAAGATCGTCCCGCTGGTCCTTGAATCTTCCAGATGTGCCTTGGCATCAAGGAATTTCTCCATTGAGTCCTGATAGGACTGCTGGGCGTCCCTGACCCGTTCCTGGGATGTTTGATATTCTTCTTGAACATTCTTGTATTGCTCAGGGGGTGTATCGGCATAAGCAAATGATGGAGCAAACAACCCCAGGAGTAACATTATGACCGTAGCCTTTGCAAACCCCGCAATCATTAGTGTGTTCTTTTTTTTATTCATTATATTTTC
>PYCK01000210.1 GCA_009649835.1 Candidatus Methanocomedens sp.
AGACATTGTTTTCAAACATATTACCACCGCAAAGGTCGCAAAGAGTAAGTTTAATTTGTTTGGTTTTTAACTATAATCTGTGGTACCTATATTACTCAACTAAATCCAACTATATCCAATAAAAACAGCAGGAGAATCAGCTATTACCCCGGAGATCTCACTTGTATTACCTGCCTATAACGAAGCAAAGCGCATCCATGATACTGTAGTCACCACAGCCGATACCCTATCCGGTATCACCAGCTCCTTCGAGATCATCATTGCAGAGGACGGCAGCACAGATGGCACAGACCGCATCGCATCACAGCTGGCCTCGGAACTGGAATATGTGGTACACCTTCACAGTGATGAAAGACAGGGCAGGGGCAGGGCGCTGAACCGGGCATTTACGGCAGCTAGTGGCAGGATATTATGTTATATTGACGTGGACCTGGCAACCGACATGGGTCACCTTGAAGAACTTATCGAGGCCATAAGGTCCGAAGGATATGATTTTTCCACAGGCTCAAGGATGATGCCTTCCAGTGATGTTAAACGCTCCATGAAACGCGGTCTTGCATCAAAAGGGTTCAATTTCCTCACACGCACCATGCTGGGTTCGAAACTGTACGACCACCAGTGCGGATTTAAGGCATTCAAGCGCGAATCCCTGTTCGAACTCATGGACTCGGTAGAGGATGAGCACTGGTTCTGGGACACTGAACTGCTGGTGCGGGCCCAGAGAAGTGGTTACAAAGTAAAAGAGTTCCCAGTGAAGTGGCAACACGGCGGAGCCACCAAGGTGGACCTGGTAAAGGACGTGATCGGCATGGGCAGCCAGATCGTGAGGCTCTGGTGGCAGTTGAGCTCACTGCATACCGGCAGATGGCAAAAAGGAATCCTCACCTTCATTCTTGCCATATTACTTCTGTTTTTGATATTTACCCTGGTGGGTGTGGAAGATGTATGGCAGGCTGCGGCATCGGCATCACCCCAAATGTTTGGCCTGGCAGTACTCATCTACCTGTTCTCATGGCCTATACGCGGGATCAGGTACCAGCATATCCTGAAACGGCTTGGGTATAACCATGGATTGAACTTTATCACTGGCAGTATATTCATGAGCCAGTCAGCCAATGTCATCCTGCCTGCCAGGATAGGCGATGTTTCAAGGGCATATATCCTAAAAACGAAGAAAGATGTACCCCTGACCACAGGGATGTCATCACTGGCAGTGGAAAGGCTGTTCGATATTATCGCTATAACGGTCATTGGCGTACTGGCTGTCCTGGTGGTGATGGCTGAAAGAGCAGTGGACGACTGGGTAATGCCCTTGATGATTTCCTCGACTGCAGTTATCATTTTGTTCTTTGTAGCCATATTTTTCATGGCATCAAGGGGAAGGAACGGTTTATCCCCGGTGGAGCGTATAATACTAAAAGTTTCAAAGCCTGGTGATTATACAGACCGGATTGCCGGCATTGCCCGCAAATTCGTTGATGAGATATATACAATATCATCCAGTCCCAGGGACTTTATCATTGTGTTCTTTTCTTCATTAATGGTCTGGACAGTGGACATACTCACCTGCTATACTGTGCTTAATGCCTTTGCCTTCGTGCACGATGCAGCATCACCGACAACGCTGACTGCCGTTGTATTCATGGCAGTTGCAGTAGGCAACCTGGCCAAGATGGTCCCAATAACGCCCGGGGCTATCGGTACCTATGAGGGTGCCCTGACTGTGGTGTTCAAGATCGCAGGAATTGCCGGGTATGTGGGGGCTGCGGCCGCAGTGATCGATCATATTATCAAGAACTCGGTGACCCTGGTGTTCGGTGCGTTATACCTGGCGCACTTTAATATCAAGTGGCATGAACTGGTAGATATAAAAGGAAAGAACGAAAAATAATTGCCGGCGAGACTTCTATGGAATGGTTTGAAATAATAAAATGGTGGCTGGTACTTGAATTAATTGGGTTTGCTGCCCTGCCGCTGACAACCTGGATATTCGGGAACCTGAAAGACAATGGGATAGCCCTTACCAAGATAATGGGTCTGCTGTTTGTGACATACTTCTCATGGGTATTGACACACCTGGGTTATAATTATGGCACTGTGATCGTAGGATTATCAGTACTTATGGTACTTGCCATTTCACTGGTAATATTCTCATTCAAGGGATGTCCTTTTGACCTTAAAGCACTGGTCAGGACTGAAGTACTGTTCACATTAGCGTTTTTGGTTTTTGTTATAATAAGGGCATACAGCCCCGATATCTACTGGACAGGCGGTGAGAAGTTAATGGATATGAGCTTTGTTAACATGATCCTTCGCAGTACCAGCTTCCCGCCTGTGGACCCCTGGCTCTCTGGCGAGCCTATGCAGTACTATTATTTTGGGTACCTTGTGGCAGCAAACCTGATCAAGCTCTCGAACGTGCTCCCCTCTATTGGTTTTAATCTTGGTGTGGCAACCATGTTCGCCCTGTCAGCCACAGCAGCGTACGGCATTGGCAAGGACCTGGTCAGTAACAACAGGGTGTTTGCGCTAATTATCATGGCATTTGTTGTGATATTCGGAAATCCCGCAGGTTTTATCCAGCTGCTTGTGACCCTGTTCGTGCCCAAGTATCACGGTCTGTTCAATGTTCCACCAGGTGATGTCCTGACACGACTATCTTCATACAACTACTGGCCTACCAGCAGGGTGATACCAAATACCATCAACGAGTTCCCTTATTTCAGTTTCATCCAGGCAGACCTGCACGCACATATGATAGCTATAGCCTTCCAGCTGCTAATGATCGCCCTGCTGCTTAACCTGCTGCGCGGGGGAAAGGAATACAATATCCCGCTGTTGGCTGTCATCACATTGCTGTTAGGGTTCATGTTCCCGCTAAACTCCTGGGATTATCCCACATATGCCATTTTCTTTGTGATGGTCCTGGCAGCATGGAGGATCAGGGTTTCTGCAAAGCAAGGTAAAACCCAGGGTTTTACAGGCCGGATTTTCAGTGTGCATCCTGTGGAACTGGCAAAGCTGGCAGTAGTGGGCGCTGCAGTTATTATTTCCAGTATTTTGTTATATCTGCCATACCATCTCCTTGCCAGTAATGTATCCCATTCACTCAATCTTGTCACATACGGACAGACCGGAATAATATTCTATCTGGGTGTGTTTGGAATAATGCTCTTTTTCCTGTTGGTTTATTCCATCCTCAATTTCTATGATCACTATTACCCTGATATGAAAATGATACTGGCAGGCCTTGTTATTGTAATTGTGGCAGCATATATAACCAACATCGAGATACTTGTCATCATACTGCCGCTTATTGTCATGTCCATTTACCTGCTGGTAAAGGAAGAGGACCCTTCTATCCAGTTCATCTACCTGTTGATCTTGCTGGGTGCTCTGTTGTCACTGTTCTGTGAGCTTTTCTATATCCAGGACTCCTTTGGTATCACTTCTCCCCAGTACATCAGGTTCAATACGGTATTCAAGGTATATGTCCAGCACTGGATAGTCTGGGCACTGGCGGCAGGGGCTGCGTTCTATCACCTCTGGAACCGGGGGGAAATAGAAGATATAGAGGATGTGAAAGATATGGGGGGCATGAAGGACACAGGGAATATGGGGAATATGAAGGACATGGCCAATGTAACTAAAAAGGGATTTGCGATCATCTCGATCATCCTGGTACTGGCGGCAATGTCATATCCGGTATTTGCCACCTATTCCCGTTCAGGTAATTTCAAAGGTAATCCCACCCTTGACGGTGCAGCCTACCTGGAACAGCAATATCAAAATGAGTATAATGCCATTATGTGGCTGGACAACCTGAACGGCACCCCGGTGGTGCTGCAAAGTCCCGGACAGGCATATAAACTGAACACCCATGTGACTGCTTTCACGGGCCTGCCTACTGTACTGGGCTGGGCAGGTCATGAGAAGAACTGGCGTAACGGTGCTGATATTGTCAATGAGCGCTGGTATGAGGTGCCCAGGGTGTACACCTCAAGTGATGTTGACACTGTCAACGGGATACTTGATAAGTACAATGTGGAATACATCTATGTTGGTGGTGTGGAGGAAGAACGCTATGGCGGTCATGATGCCAGGAAGGTCTTCATGAACAACCAGGACAGGTTCAGGCTGGTCTACTTTAACCCAAATGTTTACATTTATCAAGTGGTGAGACCTGTTGATTGAGGCTGAAAAACCAGTCTCACCTGTAAGCAGGCTTACCGAGCCAAGGACCATCGTTTCATTTGCAGTGGCTGCCATTGTGCTTTATTTCCTGTTCTCAAGGATAGAGTTTGACAGGATACTGGAGGTCATCGGGGACGCCCGCCCGGGTTATATTGCAGCGGCTGCTGTCATGTATTTCGGTTCGCTACCCATAAGGGGCGAGCGGTGGAGATTGCTGCTTAATAATATCGGTGTCAGGGCGGGACTGAAGGATGCCAGCGAGATATTCCTGCTGTCCTGGTTCGCCAATACCCTGGTCCCTGCCAAGATGGGGGATGTGTACCGCGGATACCTTGCAAAGAAAGCATGGAACGTATCCATCTCAAAGTGTTTCGGGACCGTGTATGTGGAGCGCATCTATGACGTACTGGTACTGGTCATCCTGATGGGGGTGTCCAGTATCATGGTGTTCGGGACTGACATCCCGCAGGCGATAAAGGTATCCCTGGCCCTTGGATTTGCTATTCTGGTACTGCTGATATCGGTAGTGGTAGCCTTTTCATCAGGAAAGACCACTATTGCCAACAAACTGCCGTCAAAGATACAGCCAATGTTCACACAGTTTGCTGAGGGGCTGCACGAATCAGCAGGCAGGAGTTCTGTTGTGCTGATAATCCTGTATACTATACTGATATGGAGTATGGAGGTCGCACGGTTGTACTTTGTGGTGGAATCGCTGTCCCCGCTGCATAATATCCACATCGGCCTGTCCCTGATTGTGTTTGTTGCGCTGTCGGCAGCCCTGGTATCTGCTCTTCCCATCACACCCAGCGGCCTGGGTGCAGTGGAGTTCGCCATTGTGGGTGTGTTCGTGCTGGTTGGAGTGGATGCGGGCGTGGCGGCGGGGATTGCCATACTTGACAGGGCCATAAGTTACTGGGGATTGATGGCGGTGGGGGCTGTGGTGTATATGGTGAGCGAAAAGAAATGAGATCTCCATATTCATTTCATTTTGCCATACACTTTTCAAAATCTTTCAGGTCGAAAGCATAATAACCTGCGTCAATAAGCTTTTTCTTTCCATTTCCCTTTATTCTTCGGGCTATAATTCCATAATATTCTGTTCTGTCAGAATTATGCCACCTGACATGCCCGGCTTTTTCTTTCAACCTGTTGATTATAACCAGTGATTCCGCTGCAGTCAGGTCTTTCCATTTCACTTCGCAAAAAAAGATATTGGACCCTGTATCCATGGTTACAATATCTATTTCTTTATCCCTATACCACCATGACCCGAGTTTTGAAAATGTAAATGGTACAGCCTTCCCGGAGTTCAACAGCCACAGGAATTCCTTTGCAATATCTTCAAATATCCTGCCGAGATAAGGATTCATCCCATTTTTAATATTTTCCAGCACCACATCTCCATGCCCGAGGTCGATCATATCCTCGGCAGGGAAGATGAACCTGAACCAGAATGCAAATGCATTATCCCTGAAAAAATACAACCCTTTTTTAGATCTCACGGAATCTGTAACAGGGATTTCCCTCTTGATTATTCCAAGATCTATCAGTACATTCAGGTATTTTCCGACAAGGCTGCGGTCAAGTCCTGTATAATTGATTATCTTACCCATTGTTACACTGCCGCTGGCAATGGACTCAAGGATTGAGAAATAATACCTGGGCTCCTCAAGTTCTTCAAGCAGAATGAACTTGATATCCCTGTAGATGAACGAATCAAATCTCAGGATATGACGGTCTATATTCCAGTATACGTCGCGCTGGGGGTCTGTTTGTGTGATATACGCAGGTGTACCTCCGAACACACTGTACAGTTCTACAGCGCGTTTCATGTCCCCTGCATAACCTGCCACATCTGTAAAAGGCAGCGCATTGAGTTTTATCTGGCCGGTCCGCCTGCCATAGAGCGGAGCTTTGTATGACATCAACCTCTCCATCATGGAGATGCTGGAGCCCAGGATGATCAGGTAGATGCCGCTGTCCTTGAGTCTGGTATCCCAGTAATCCTGCAATATGGATGGCAGGGCCTTGTCGTCCTTTACCAGGTATGGGAACTCATCAAGTGCCAGTATGAATCGCTGCTTTTTGGCCTGCTGGTAGATATATTCAAAGAAAGCATCCCAGTCCTTAAGACCCTGTTTTCTAAGCAGGTCGTCGTTGAAATATTCGGCAAGCAGCCTTGAGTACCGGTCGAGCTGGAGTTTCTTTGATTCTTCCCTGCCGATCAGGATAATGCCTGGATGGTCTGCTGATATGAATTTATTTACCAGTTCGGTCTTGCCGATACGTCTTCTGCCGTAGATCAATAAGAATTCGGCTTTGCTGCTATTGAAGCGTTCTGTAAGGATCTCCAGTTCTTTTTTTCTGCCGATGAAATTCATATACTTTGAAGTAATTTACTTGGAAGTATATAATAGTATATGGTGAGCATGAGAAAATAGGCAGTCTCGGAAGCGGACATGGAATAACTATTTACATCTCGGTCAAATGATCCATGTTATAGTATAATTAATTTCCAACTTTATGCTTGCTATGATAGTATTAATTTCGAGAATGGATTGTATTTGTGATATTTCAGGCGTTGCTGTTGCTGTTGCTGGTTCTGGCTCTGTCTGTGTTCTGTGAGGACATTTAGTTCTTAATTCTGGCCGATGTTGAAGGATGACATTGGCCTGGTTTTACACTAATGCCCTTTTAGCAGGCTGTCCCAAAACACCCAGATTTTATAACAATTTGTCGATCCCCTCAACCCACCTTGATTCAATAAAAGATATTTTCGCTTTAATTTCAACGAATATTATATAAATCTTCGAATCGGCTTAAGAAAAGACATGTCCTTACTTACAATATTAATTATAAGCTTTCTTTCAGGTTCTCTGATAAAATTCACTGATGATATATCTGACAAAAGCATAATTGCCAATCCTTTTTTTTCCATACCCTTCGGGCTTGCTTACGGGCTATTAATGGGATATTTGATGATGATCGATACCAGTGCATCATACCTTTTTGGCGGTATCGTGCTGGGATGTCTGATAACTGGCAAGATAAACAATACAGGACATTATTTTGGGCTCTCCGGGATACTTATTATTAATTTTTTGTACGTTGATACGCTTTCCCCACTTGTGTTACTGATCGGAGCGATTGCAGCATTTGATGAATTAAAAGATATAATAAAGATTTCAGGACCCTTGAAATTTATTTTTGATTATAGAATGACCCTGAAAATCGGGATATTTGTTTTGGTAATCTTGAATTTCCTTGAATTGAATGCTTTAATAATTCTTCTTGTGTTCGATCTTGCGTATATCCTGACCGATTCTTTGACATCGAGGTTCTTCAAATGAAATATGATGTTGCTGTAATCGGTGCCGGACCTGCCGGTTCTTTTGCTGCCAAAAGGCTTGCTTTAATGGGATACAGGACCGTGCTTATCGATCCCTGTGACAACAAGAAAGTCTGTGCAGGAATCCTCACAGCCCAATATGTAAGAGAATATGAAGTAAATGATGATTATATTGAAAGGAAGTTGAAAGGGGTCAGAATATCATTCAAAGATGTCAGTGCAAAAATTAACTACCGCCAGGCAGTTGAATATTCCATTGACAGGCAAGCATACGATAATTTTAATCTTAATGAAGCCCTGGCTGCAAATTCAAAATTAAAACAGGATGCTGTGGTCTCAGTCCTTGAAACCGATCAGTGTGTTGAGATTAAAACAAAATATGATGTATTATTTTCTGACTATGCTGTCCTGGCATCAGGTGTGTCAGATCTGGCCAGTCACCTCGGCGGTCCAAAAGAGTATGCATATTGCGTTCAACAGAGAATTGATACTACCCCTGGTGACTATTTTGAAATGGATCTGAAAAAGGATGGGTATTCCTGGATCGCTCCGAGAAAGGATCATATATTAACAGGAACTTCTTCACTGATCGACTATCCTGACATCCCTGGAGATAAAGCCTTGATACCAGTGGGTGGGCCAGTGCAAAGAACATTTTTCAACAGATTATTGTTGGCCGGGGATGCGGGCGGATTTGTTTCCCCTTTCGAAGGGGAGGGTATATACTATGCAAGGCGGTCCGGTGAAATTGCTGCTGAGGTCCTGGCTGGTGTCATGTCAGGTAAGAATGGGATGGAAGATTATGAGAAGCGCTGGAAAAAGGAATTCGATTTTTCTGCACTTGATATGGTCTCAGATTTGTTGGCAGATGAATATGTTCTGGAAATGTTTGTACAGGAGATAAGGGATAATGAGAAGTTCAGTATATTTGTAGAGAATCTGCTGACCAAAGAGAGCAAGGATTTGAGTCCATGGGACATATCTTATTTGCTTAAGAAGATTGTAGATTGATACCTGGCCATGTAAGGAGCCCTTAAGGCTTTATTGGAAGGTTGGCCAGGGCATATGTACTCTGAGTAATAGGTTAGAATAAAATTAAGCACAAATGTTGTTTTCATTTATCAAACTACGCGATCTTGTATGCCTTACTCTTGGCAACAAAATGACATTTATTGAGAACATTAAACTAATATGGATCAGGATATTGTGTTATTATGAAGGAGTTTGAATCTGACAGGGCCAAAGTGAAGATACCAAAAGGATACCGGATGTCTGTTATCAAACTATATTTCTGGGTGGGCCTTATCTCAGCACTGCTGCTAAGACTGGTGATAATTGCAGACCATTATGGGGATATATATGCACGGGTGCTGTGGTATCTGGGAGTTGTGGGGTACCTGTGGTTCTTTGCGCACAGGTATCATATTGGTAAGCGCAGGTTTGGGGTGATAAGAGACCTGGGATTACTTGAGAAAATTGAAACGCGGGAACCTCTTACAGAAAAGGATTTTGAAGGACTCAATTATGTCATGTGGAGTCTTTCTGTGTCAAAGGAACGGTTGAATTACCTTGTTATCTTTGCGTTTTCGGTGACTGCTATTGTTTTGTCCCTTGCACTGGATTTTGGGATAATTGTATTGTGAGGATGTTGGCAGGGTTCAAAGAGTTCCATTAATGTGATTTAATACTCAAATAAAATTATAAAAATG
>PYCK01000022.1 GCA_009649835.1 Candidatus Methanocomedens sp.
TTCCCAAACAAACATCACAAATACTCATTTTCCCACACATTTTTACAAAGCTTACGCTATCAAATTTAAATAAGGCCATATGACCCATACTCAACTTATCTTCCCAATATTCCCAATCTTTAATTAACATTTTCTTTCTCCTCCCCACCATCCAGTTCTTCAATCAATTCTGCATATTCTACAATAAGTGATTTACTCATTTGTGTTGTGAATGCCGCCTCTTTCATCGATAGCCCTTTCTTAAGACAGAAACGCACACGTTCAAAGTCGCCGAGATATCTATCAACTGCCATTGGACTGTGATAAGTTTCCAATGCAATGTCCGGTGTAGCTTTTCGATCCAGAACCGATTTTCTGCAGATGACTTGCTTATGCGAGGTGCTTCTGCCCAGATCATGCACAGTTCCCCTTCGTGGAAGCACCACATTATTCTCACGTTCGTATTCTTCAATATCCTTTTGAATGGTTGAGCAGGAGTGAGATAAAATCAGTGATATATCGCTCTGCGCCAAAGTTCCAGATTGTTTATCCGCTTCGCGTAGCATCCTTGCCCCAGCATATTTTCGGATCTCCTTCGATGGAACACCTTTTGCTCTCTTCTGAATATCTTCATAAGTAACCACAGATAAAACAACGGGCCGCAACCGTAGATTCTTCATATTTTTACCATATCCCCCCGTCTCATCTTTCGCCACCGCGTACCACAGTATTTGGCCCATTTTTAGATTCGTTATCGGTGGGTAATATTGCTCAACGAGTAACTTCAATTCTTTGACAAATAGATCTATAACCTTTGGTCCACCCAGCCTCGGAAATTCAGTTGATATGAAGCGAGATACTATTGTCTCAAAAGTTTTATCCAAAAGTGGATTATATATGTTCGATAGATTATTCGTAGCTATTTTATCCCCCCCTTTTTACTAATCTCACAATCAGGGGAGAGTAATAGAATCTCATCTAAGCGGTCTTTATATGCAGTATCTTCTTTGTATTGGCGATATAACGCTTGATAGTCTCTTGCCAATCTTTCAGATATCTGGACAAGGAAAGCGATTTCTTTTGTTGAGTAGCTCTTTTCGGTAAGATATGCAACACGGGAGAAGGTTACTATATAACGCTTGATCGCCGTTAGCGAGTGCTTCATTCTCCTTTCAATTTCGGTATAGGTTTTTCTCTCTATGTAGAGTCTAACGATTTCGACACGATGGGATATGCCTGGGCCGATATCCTTTTGCTGTCCTCGTGTTGGAACAATTACACCTCGTGTTGTAAGTTCCTTGATATCACGTCTCACTGTTCTGATGCTGCAATTCAGGAGTTTGAATGCAAGGTCTTCCTGTGTGAGTGAGATACCTTGATCCAATGCTTCGTGTGCGATTCGGGAGAGTCTCGCTTGCCGGAGGGCAACAAGCCCGTACTTATTTCTGATGTCTTCATCTTCTTTTCCGGCATCAAGCGTTACTATTGCTGTTTTCATTTGACAATCCGATAAGGGCTTTCCAGCTGGTTCTGAGCTGGAAATTCCTAAAATCTTAATTTGTCCCACGTTCAGAATGTCTGGATTACCTTGATCTGGACTGAATACGGATTTCGCTGTTTGCAATATAGCATTGGATACGAATGGTGGACAGTCATATCCTTGTTCGACCATATTGATGAACATCTGATCAAGCGTCTTGGCATTTAATCTCTCAGATGTGTTTCTAATCGTTTTCACCTGTATTGCCTCCTCTTTTGAATTCAAAATGCTTTTCACATAGCACACTTATAGGTGTTGTGAAGAGGGGGTCATATGGCCTAATTGTAAATTCTTTTTAACACTTATTCTCTTATTTTGTCCTTAATACTATTCTACATTTTTCCTTCAATTGTGGGGGAGCTGCACATCAATGACTTGCTGAATCACAAGTAATCTAACTGTCTCACAATTTAGAAAACTTAATATAGCCAGCAAATATCTTACAACCACCCAAATTTCGTGGAGTGCTTGCAATTGAACACAGAGGGAACCAAAAACACGAATAACAACGCCTTAAGTAGATTATTCTCAAAGAAAAAAGCAGATAAAAGCCTTTGCACTTATAAAACCCGTCTTTCAGATAGCCAAAAATCCCTTATAATAGATTGCAAAGGCTGTACTGAGGGTAACTCAGGTCTTGACGATCCATACTGCCGCAAGAACATCTTCCAGATATTGATCAAGGAACCCATAGTAGACAGGCTGGTACTCTCCCACCTCTACGACCGGGATTATGAAGGAGAAAGTCTCAGGCTGCTATACCTGCTGGCAGGGTTCATTGACAACCTCAGGGTGTTTAGCGACAGTCAAGTGCCAGGGGTATGCGGGAAATGCCTTCCAGAGCGCCAGGAGTTCATATCCGGTGTACTCGAAACAGGACTACATGACCCTGTGAAGGCATACACCATGCTTGCAGCGCAAGTGGACTCAGGTGCCGTATGCCATAACGATGAGCAAGGACAGGGGCATGCATGTACCGATGATTATATCCGTATGCTCACCAGGATGAGTAACTGTGTCGACGGCATGAAAGAAAGCATGGATACCGGCGGTCCTGTTGATCAATTTTATTCACACATCATCAAACCATATACCAGACCCGGGTTCTCAACATCCCGCATATATACAGAACCGCCTGACAATGCTGTTTTTCAGGAAGGGTATGATGTCGGGCGCAGTGGCGGCCGGTTGATGCAGGTGTCAATTTACAGCTTATCCGACAGGCCAGAGAGCCTGTATTTTTTTATTCCACCAGAATACAACCTGCGTCCCGAGGAACTGGAATTGCTGGAATCTGTACGCTCGCGCCTGATGCGCCACCGCCCCGATGACCTGAATTTTGCAGACCCTGCCAACAGCCGGGAATATTTCAGGCGGCGCAGCCAGCAATTGCTCTCGGATGAAGCAAAGCGCATAGGTATCAAATTAAAAGCAGACCAGATATCAATGTTCTCTGACATCCTGGCAAAATACACCACGGGCCTGGGTATCCTGGAAGATGTGCTGTCCGATGCAAGGGTCACTGATGTATACATCAATGCGCCTGTGGATACCAACCCGGTCCATGTGGTTATCGAAGGAGAAGAGTGCTCCAGCAACATCTACCTGTCCCAGGATGACGTGGATACCATGATCTCACGCTTCAGGGCGCTCAGCGGCCGCCCCTTCGGGGAGGCGAACCCCATCCTTGATATGGACCTGGCCGAGTACAAAGCCAGGGTGTCATGCATAGGCAATCCGTTGAGTTCAGGCGGCCTGGCCTATGCTTTTCGAAAACATGCCCGGACTCCATGGACCCTGCCCAAACTCATAAATCAAGGTTCAATGACGCCGCTGGCCGCAGGACTGTTGAGCTTTTTGGTTGACGGGGATTCATCCATCCTGATAGCAGGCGGCGTGGGTGCGGGCAAGACTTCAATGCTGTCAGCCATGCTGCTGGAAGTGCCCCAGAAGTACCGCATCCTGACCATTGAGGATACACCTGAACTGCCCTTGCGGGATCTGCAGCGCCTGGGCTGGAAGGTGCAGGGTATGAACACCCGCTCTGCCGTGGGCGGGTCTGAATCTGAGATCGCGCCCGATACTGCATTGAGGGCGGCACTGCGCCTGGGCAATTCCACGCTGGTCATCGGCGAGGTCAGGGGACCTGAGACCAGGATACTGTACGAGGCAATGCAGGTAGGCACTGCCGGCAATTCGGTGCTTGGTACCATTCACGGTTCGTCAACCCAGACCGTGTATGAGCGCATCGTTGGTGCGCTGGGCGTGCCCGAACAGTCATTCAGGGCCACGGATGCGATAGTCGTGTGCTCTAATATCAGGATCAGCGGGAGTATGCGCAAAAAGAAGCGGCTGGTGCAGGTCTCTGAGGTTACTACTGCCAACTGGGATGGTACAAGTACGTTCTTCAATGACCTGATGAAGTTTGATGCGACTGCTGATCGCATCGAGCCAACTGACCTGCTGGATATGGGACAATCAGAACTGATAGGCAGGATCGCTGATAAGTGGGGTGTAAGCATTGACGAGGTGCTGTTGAATATCAAGATGAGGGCGAATATCAAGGGGGCAATAGCCAAAGCCGGCGAGGACAGGCCTGAACTGGTAGAGGCAGATGCGGTTGGGCAGGCCAATAATATGTTCTGGTTGCTGGTGAATGAGTTGCAGGACTGGGACGGGAGTGTGGATATGGGTGAAGTGTACCGGCGGTGGAGTGAGTGGTATGAAGGTTTTATATCAATGGAGGAGTGATTTTTTCAGTCCTTCAATTTTTCTATTGCCGATATTCAGTTTCTGCTTGAATAGGAAAGGGGTGGTTTAAGGTATACAGACTTGTATATATACAGGTCAGTATAGTCATAATTTGATTATTTCTATGGTTTTATGATACAACGAAAATAGTTATTGTCTTATCCGTACCTTATTATCTTACCTTACTTACAACACACCTGAACAGTTACAATTTATTTTAACGTTGAATTGGTACTCAGTACAATCGACTCAGGAGCAAACTCCCACGGCCGTTTTTCCTGCCACTGCCGCCCCCAGTCATCAGGCATGACAAGGCAAAGGGCTGCCAGGTCACCCAGGTAGCTGTCAAGTGCTGATGGCCTGAACTCCACATCCTTTGACAGGGCCGGGAATGACTTACAGAACTCTTCCTTTACCAAGGGCAGCAGGATATGCCTGTTGTTCATGAACACACTCCCGCCGATAATAAACACCCGTGTGTCCAGGATAGCGTTAATGGAAACCAGCCCCCTTGCGAAATACCTTGCAGCATTAGTGATCACTGACTTTGCCTCAGGGTCGCCCTTACGAAACAGGTTGAATACATCCTCAGCCGTCACGCTCCCACCCGTCACACCTTCAGCCGTCACATCCTCAGATGTCATATCCACGGCCGTTACTCTGCTCTTGTAATCCCTGGCAATTGCTACACCCGAAGCCAGGGCTTCCATATCCCCGAAATTCCCGCAACCGCACCTGGGTCCATCATCTACCAGGTAGATGTGGCCAATATGTGGTGCATTTCCGTTCTTACCCCTGATAAGTCTCCCATTAACATAGGCTCCGCTGCCGATACCTGTGCTCCAGGTGATATAGACGACGTTGTCCTCGCCCTTGCCGGCACCGAACATCCTTTCGGCAGTAACAGCCGAGATGCCATCGTTCTCGATGTGGATTTTATTGTATATCCGGGACAGTTCCCTTTGCAGCGGAATCTCAGTCCAGTCATTTGGTATGATCCCCCGCTCATTTGCAAGCCCACCACAAAGGTTGGGTGCCACCAGCACAAGTTCGCCATCCCGTATTCCAAAGGGACCGCAGGTGCTGACCCCGAGTGCGGTAATTTCATCCCTCTCGATACCAATCTGCTCACAGGCATGCCCAACCAGGAAATCTACCTGTGCTGGTACTGCCAGGTTGTCACCCTCAAGCTGCACGGGCCGGTACAACTTGACCAGTATCCCGCTAATGTTTGCAATGCTAACTGTTATCTTTGTCCCACCGATATCAACAGCAGCCAGATACGGCCCGTCCATATTATTTCACCCCTGTTAAGGTCAAATACGGTATCATTTTATTTCAAATTTTGGAGGCACACCCAGCACCAGCACCCTGGAATGGCGCAGCACTTTTACGGTAACGCTTCCGGTCAGCTTCTTGAGTCCGGTCTTGCCATGCGTCCCTATCACGATCCTGTCCACACCTCTTATTTCGGCAGTTTCCACTATCTGTTCAGCCGGGTCTCCCTCTTCGATGAAAGTAGTAATATTGCCAGCATCTATGCCTGCATCTACCATGGCATCCTTATAGACGGATAGGAGTTTCTTTGCTCCCTCCTCCATCCATTTTTTTCTTTTTTGTCCTGTTGCACTTATTACATGTAATAAAATAATTTTAGCAGAGTGGGTTTTAGCTATCCTTAAACCTACCTTTGCTGCTGTTTTTGAACCTGCAGACCCGTCAATGGGAATTAGGATTTTCATCAGAACCCAAAAATTATCTGGAAATTATTTAAACCATGTGAAGTAATACAGAATGTAATACATTGGTTGTCATACAACAGGAAATTTTTATGTTGAAATATGAAAAATTCAAGAAGATCGATAAGAATGACCATTCCGAGGTCACACGCCTATTGAAAAAGACCACTCATTTCACTGCCCGTGAGTGGGTGATTGCCAGGCTGTGCGCGGATTTTAAGAACGTACATGGCCGAAGTGAAATGACCTGGATCGGGCAGAACCTGCCTGACCTGGTACCGTTCTTCAATGAACCCTATTCCAGGCAGGAGGTATCCAATGCCCGGGCATCATTCAAGAGGAAACTGGAGCGCTCCGGCACTACCTTGTTCTACTCATATTACAGCGGCCTCATCAGCAAGGATGAAATGCTGGACATCATTACCAACATGACGAAAAATATCGGCATTCTGCTGGATATGGAAGACACGCCGCCCGATGGCGATCACACCGAAGGTGTCCAGAACATGATGGTTGATGTGCTGCGCCGGATCAACTCTGCCCTTGAAGAAGAAGCCTGATCTGCTTTGCAGCAGCGCTGATTATCTTCCCGTGGTCAAAGGCCAGCGGCGGCAGGTCATCCGGGTCGAACAATGCCGCATCCCTGGCATCTGATGATGCTTTCAGGGTCCCGTGCCCGGTTGCTGTGAAGCAGATGGTCACTGTATGACCTCTGGGGTCCCGGTTGGGGTCTGAGAACACACCCGCCAGCCCCTTCAATTCCACATCAAGTCCGGTCTCCTCCTTTGCCTCCCTGGTGGCTGCATCTTCCACTGTTTCCCCCACATCCACGAATCCGCCAGGCAGTGCCCACTGGCCCTGGTAGGGTGGGTTCATGCGCTGTATCAGTACGAGCTTCCCTCCAAACAGGATGATTATATCCACTGTGAGCAGGGGTGTTACAGGCTTACTCATTTCCAGGCCCCCTCCCGGTATTTATCTCATGTATGAACTGGTCCACAAAAGATTGCAGGAACCTGTTCCTTTCCTCTGCCATTCCCCTTGCGGTACCGGTATGCATGGACCCGGGCAGCAGCATTAGTTTTGTGAGGATATGGTCCAGTGCATATTCTTTCCCGTCTGGCTCCCGCTGGCTGGCCAGGGGGTCATCGGGATGGTACAGCCTGCGGTTGTGGGCGCCCGAATAGGCAAATGTCATGGCCGCACCTACTGCACCTGATATATCCAGCCTGTCAGCGTCCTGGAGTATCCTTGCTTCCAGGCTGTCAGGTGTTATTCCTGAACTGTACCGGTGGTTGGCAATGGCATAGACCACGGCCGGTATTTTTTGTGCAGGAAAGCCTGCCCTGTCAAGTATGCCGGGGGAGAGTTGTGCGGAGAGGGCAGCGTGGTCAGTGCCCGGGTCCTTTAGCTCGGCGGGGCGTCCGATATCGTGGAGCAGGGCAGAGGCTTCCAGTATCTCTGGGTCGCCTCCTTCGATGCTGCTGATGTGGAGGCACAGGTCCCTTACTCGCAGGGTGTGGGTGATGTCATGGCCTGCGTTGGGTGTGCCTTCGAGTTGGGTTCTGGCTGAGCTTAGTATTTGTTCCATCATGGATATCGCAATTCAAATGTATCCGGGCAATTTTAGTGTAAAAGGATATTTCAACATTTATGTTGATAAAATTCTTTTATACGAGTTTTCTTTTTTCATACTCATCCCGAACTTCGAACTTTTTGAGTATGCTCTGGATTGTCTTTTCTATATTTTACATATTTTTGATCAGTGTATGGATCTGATATGTTTTGGCGCATTTGTAGTGCCTTAGTGACGTGTTTATGGCGTTTTTGGCCCCATTATGGCCCTATTGTGGCCCCATGTGGCCCCTTTAGGATGTAGGCTGTCCCCGTCCCAGTGGTGCCGATCTGCTCAAAAAATCCCGATGATACCAGATCTAATAGATCCCTTGAAGCGGTTCTTTTAGATGTGGCGCAAACTTCCTGGTACTCTTTGTTTGTGATCTGTCCTTTTTCTTTGACATACATCACAGCTTTGATCTGTCTTTCATTTAGGTTCAGGCTGCGGAGATATTCTTCATCATAGACATCTTTTCTAAACACAACCTGGAACCCCTGGTATTCCTCAAATATTGGTTCTGGAAGTCCGGCATCGAGACAGTGTTGTTGTATTTTTTCTATGCCGCTGCCCCATCTTTCGATCAGTTCAGTATCATACAGTACTTCTGCCAGTCCTTTGTTTCGCAGGGTTGATGAATGTGGCTTGTATAGTTCTTCCAGTGTGATCCCGTAGGGCAAAAACCCGGGACTCCTGATTATGAGTTTGTCGTCATAGATTCGTACTTCAATGTTTGAGAAGATCGTATAGTCCCGATGGCAAATGGCATTAACGAGGGCTTCTCGTAGGGCTTCTAATGGGTAATCCCATTTTTGCTCCCTTTGTGGTCTGCCTGTCATCACAAATTCAACATTGATGTTTTTGCGTATGAAGTCCATGGCTTCTTCAATCTGCTCAAAAACGGTGCCAACAATCATCCTGTCATCAATAACAATGTTTCGTTCTTTGAATCTTCCGCAGTGTATCGCAGCCTGGGAAATGAATTTATTTGTCAGTCTGGAAAATAGAAGAATTGCTGCCCATGTGGGTTGGCCTTCAGTTATCAGGCTCATTTTTTCAAGAACCTGCATTGGTTCTTCATCGTCCCCTATCTTTTTCCTGCCCGTTTCCTTTGCTTTATGGATGTATCGTTTGACCTTTTCAATATCAATATCTGAAAGCTTTGCATCCTTTGCAGGATATTTATCCCAGCTCATTCCTGTGGAATGCAGGTGCATCTGTGCCACTTCCTGCGCACTCATGGCACGATTGCTGCTGTCCACTCTTTTGAGGCATCTGCCTTTTTTTGATATGGGTTTGATTGGATTTTCTTTGATTTTCACTGCTATGACAGTTTTTTCATCGACCTTGATCTTTTCCAGTTCAGGGATTATGCGGGGGTCTGTGCTTTGAGAAATTTGATTTGCCCACTGGTTGAGAGTTTCTTTTCCGACTTTTATGCCTTTGATATTGTTTTTATCAGATACACCTATGAAGATTATGCCGCCCTTTGTGTTAGCGAAAGCTACTGCTGATTCAATGGTTTGCTCATCGAATTTTTCTTTTAATTCGACTGTGTTGGATTCTCCGGTTTTGATGAGGTCTGGTAGGTTCATATCTGAGTTGAAGAATTGTTGTGTAATGATGGTTCTTTTGAAAAAATGGAATCAATTTCTATGAAATATGACTTTGAACTGTTCGTTATCCTTCTCTTCAATTAAATCAACAGTTATTCCTGCTTTTTCGCATTCATGAAGAATTCTCTGGATACCTGTTCCTATCCCTCGATAGGGTATATCTTCAATATCCTTAAGCATGGAAACTAAGATAGGGTTACGCTCAATGTGGATTCCCATTTTTATAGATTCTACATTGATCGTGTTGGGTAAAGCTCCCGGACTTATGATTTCAACGCGATTGTCAAAAATAAATATCCGGATATTGCTGGAGATGAAATAATTGCGGTGGACTATTGCATTAATAAGAGCTTCTTCTAAGGCAATTTGCGGAATTTCAAGGATGCCTGTTGTGTTGAAGTGTTGATCTTTCTGTATCCATCGAAGATTGTTTATCAAAAACGACCTGCCGGCTTCAAATATTTTAGGTATGTTGCCGCTGATGTCCCGACTGTCTTTATATTCGCTCACTGCAGGTGAATTTCCCGGGAATAGAACTGCTTTTATCACAAACTGCGGTCTTTTTTCTTCTGGTTTTTTACCAAATGACAGAAGACCTGCAAGTGTCAATTTATCATCTACCATCAGTTTCAGATTTGACATTAAGTTCTCAAGCGGAATGTCGAGGTCTTCGAGTTTTTCGTGTGTCCTGCGCTCATAAAATGACCTGAACAGATCAATATTGATATCGCTTAAATTTGTGCCCTCAACCGGCATTTCATCTGCATATAGGTGCCCCGAGGATTGGAGTAATCTCTGTATCTCTTCCCTTTTTGCTCTTCTTTTATCTGCCCCTGTTTTCACCCAGATGTCTTTGCCGTTTGCCATATAGAACTTATTCGACCCCATGGGTACGCTGATAACCATGACTATTCGGTCCTGATATTTTATGTTTTGAGTGGTAACGTTGACCTGTGGGTCTATCTTCTGGGAGCATGTACTGGATACCCATTCATTTAATTTCCGGATATTTTCTTTTTTCAGTCCGGTGATCTCCCCATCATCGGACACTCCCACTATGATATTTCCTCCATTTGAATTACTGAAGGCACAGATCTCAGCTGCTAATGCGTCTATGCTCTCAAATCGCTCTTTGAACTGGGTCTGTGAGTCTTCGCCCTTTTCGATGAGTTCTAAAAGTTCTGAAGTGTCCATTGATGATATCTCCTTTATCCGCTGTTATCTGCCGTTGTCTTTGAATGATGTGATGTTTGATGCTTTGCGATAAGTTCTCTGACAGCAGGAACTAATTCAACTGGGACATCTATTGTAGTTTGGGTTCTGTCCTCATAGGCTGCCTCATCCTCGGCTAAGGCTTCCTCTTCTGTTTGTTTTTCATAATGGGCCAGAACTTTGTGTACCCTTTCTTCATCCCATCCTTTTGGGAATTTACTCTGCTTCATTCTTTCTTTCGCCTCCTGCGCTTATATGCTACTAATGGTTTACCTGTCAATTCAAAGGCTCAACCATCTCATATCTTCCCCACCAACCCCTCAAACTTCGCGTAATTCACCACGACCCCATCATCCAGATCAATATCAATATACTCCAGCGCCTTATTATTCAGCACCTCATCATACTTTGCAAGCTCATCGATCAATTTCGAAAGCCTGCTCATCTCCTGCCTATCCTTATTAGACTCAGATGAAAGCATCCCCATCCTGGCATCAAGCTTATCCTCAAGCTCAAGCAGATAATCCGTCCTCATCTTAGCCAGTGTTTCCCGATCATACCTGTGTATATACACCAGCGCATTGAACCTCCTGCCCTTGCCTGATGTGAACAGCCAGTAAATGGGTCTCTTCTTGTACATCTTAACATGGTCTTTGAAGAACGACTTGAGGAAATAGTCTCGTATCACTTTCTCAGGCGACCCACCGCCCTTCTTCGACTTCAACAGCGCCCCCTGCAATAAATTCAAGGTTCTCGGCAAGGCTCTCTGCCCTTCTTTATCAGGAGAATACCTGCCGAACATGCAGCCTACGGCATAGGAGACAAACGCTTCAGTAGTCATTTAATATATATTGTCATGGTGGTCAAAATCCAGAAAAATCACTTTGTTTTCATTTTCAACAATCTCGAAAACAAGCACAAAGGATTTACCAATATGAACTCTTCGCAATCCTTTCATATCATGCTGGAGCGGTTTGTAATGTTGAGGATTTTCCAGTATTTCGCTCATCTTTTTCAAAATTATCTCGAATTGCTTTTTATTTTTTCTCCTGAGTTTATCCAGTTCCCTTTCAAGCTGCCTGCTGATTTCGTAATTGTATTTCAAAGCCGGACACCAAATTTCTTTTCAAAATCTGAACTGGAAATAGTTCCTTCTTTTTTTATTGATTCAAGCTTCCGGATATACTCTGGCTTTACATGATGCAGATCGTTATTTATTTCCCCTATGGTTTCTTCGATGGATAATATTTTTGTTTTTAAGAAATCAAGGTCGGATACTATTCTTTCTAATAATTCTGCTTCAGGCATATTGTACCTCCAATTTTCTTCTATCATGATAATTTGTTAAATTGTTTATTGTACTCAATTGTACTCATATCTTCCCCACCAACCCCTCAAACTTAGCATAATTAACC
>PYCK01000211.1 GCA_009649835.1 Candidatus Methanocomedens sp.
GCCAAGGGTGAGGTTGTTCGCCTATTAAAGGAGATCGTGAGCTGGGTTTAGACCGTCGTGAGACAGGTCGGTTACTATCTACTAGAGGTGTTCGTTGTCTGAAGGAAAGTTGCATTCAGTACGAGAGGAACTATGCAACGGTGCCACTGGTCGATCGGTTGTCCGGCAGGGCAATGCCGAGCAGCTACGCACCAAGGGATAAGGGCTGAAAGCATCTAAGCCCGAAACCCATCCTGAAAAGAGACAACATTAAGGACACTCATAAAAGATGAGGTTGATAGAGTCGGGATGTACGCACCAAGGCAACGAGGTGTTTAGTCCGCGGCTACTAATAGTCCGTACCACTCCTGCTGATCTATAAAGTAGGATTGCTAAGAATGTGAGTCCTTCGGGGCTCATTTCAGGTGATATTCAGGTTGTACTTCGCTATACACAATCATGTGTGAGTGTAGCGGCCATAGCGGAGGGGATACTCCTGTACCCATCCCGAACACAGCAGATAAGCCTTCCCACGTTCCTTACTGTACTAAGGTGCGAGAGCCCTTGGGAACTCTGGATCGCTGCTATGCTCACTTACTTCTTATTTTAATAAATTATTTTGATAGTTCAACTACTGATGTTTATCAAGCACAGTAATCCTTCTTGTCAGACTGCGGTGCACTCGCTGTATGTACACATCAACCACTGAAAAGCTGGCAGATACCGCCCACTCCTCAACAGGACATTCAGAGACCACCACTGCCCGACCGCCTGGACGCAGGACCCTGAATATCTCACAAAGAGAACGTTTCATAAGAATATCCAGGGACCTGGCCTGAATAAGTGCAGACCTGCCATAAGGCGGGTCGGTCACCACACAGTCGATACAGCTATCCTTCAGTGCCATATTACCTGCATCCTGGAACATGAGAGAATGATCAGGCACATAAAAATCAAGGTTCATCCTGGCACCCAGCAGTATCTTCCTCTGTACATCACAACCAACCGTCACCGCACCCATAAGCCCTGCCTCCACCAGTATTCCACCAGTGCCGCAGTACGGGTCAAGTATTATGCTGCCAGGTCCACTTCGTGCGATATTTACCAGGGAGCGTGCCAGCCTGGGCATAAGGACGCCAGGGTAGAAGAACGGTTTATTCTGTGGTTTGCGGTCTTCAAATGAACCACGGTCAACAGATGCCAGCACACGACCGAAGATGCATTTTCCATCAGTCAGTACTGCCCGATACCGGACATCAGGATTTATAAGGTCTGCACGATATCCCTTATTGTAGAGCACCCCGCCGATCTTTCGTTCAATATCCTCAGATGAGATAGGACTTTTACGCTTAATCTTCTTAGCCCTTACTTTATAGGTAAGGGACGCAGGCTCATCAAAATCCACATTCTCAACCATGTTCAAGATATCAGGTAAGGTTGAATCCGAGATGCCCAGCACATTGATAATATGCCAGGTCAGGGCCAGACGTTTGCTAAGTTTGCTCACCTGATCCATGTTTGTGTCTATATTTGCGATTACACTTGCATTTGCGTTTACATTTGAATTTAAATTTGGGATATCAACAATAAGTACCTGGTCGAATCGATATCGTACAGAAAATTCAATATTTTCGGATTCCAGGGCCCCGATAACTTCAGCTACTGGTATATCGGGATGCTCGCCCGAGAGTTCAAAAGCAATCAGGCTCATAATTCAATCACAGGCTTCAGGTGGCTGCATATTATCTTTCAGTTCTTTGAATACCTCTGCCATTACGCCATAATGCATGAACTGTTCGTGAAGCCTCTCTGCAGAAACCTTTTTTGCATAAGAATCATCTTCCCAGGGAATGTCCAGGTCATAGTTCACATTTTTCAATAATAGGCCGCAGGCCGGTGCCGGTTCCAGCCCCTCTTCGAACTCTTCCGGATGAAGCATGCGTTTAAGCCATTCAACTTCACGGGTCTGGTCCCCCACCATACGAAGAGCTGTAACGATCTTGCGCACCATATGCCATACGAAACTATCAGCCTTGATATCAAGATTGATTAATCTGCCTTCCACCCTTATATCGATTCGTTCAACTGTTCGCACAGTGGACTTATCTCCATCCTGTGTGGCGAAATTTGCAAAGTCGTGGGTACCTTTTAAGAGCTTTGATGCTTTGCGCAAAAGTGAGATATTTAAACATTCACCACAAATGAAATATTTGTATTCCCGGCTTACAGCATGCCGCCTGGGGTCGAAATCATCAGGTACTTCAGCCCTTGACCACACCCAGATAGACGGCGGCAGTTTGCTGTTAATCACCCTGGGTATTGCCAGTTTCGGGTTATCCGTATTAAAAGCGATCACCTGTCCAAGGGCATTGACTCCGGCATCGGTCCGACCGGATCCGATATATCTGGCACTTTTAGGGTCAGTAATGATCTTCAGTTCTTCAAGAGTTCTGAAGAGTTCTTTTTCAATTGTTGGCACATTCGGCTGTATCTGATATCCGTGATACTCAGTGCCGATATATGCAATCTTTAATGCTATCCTCATAAGTACGATCTTATAGAAATATGTGCAGGTAAATGATAAAAGTAACTCAATGGTACGATCAAAGTGATCATTTCCTATTGACTGCCTTTTTTTGCCTGTAATAATCTACAATCATTACCAAAGCTATCATGAATAAACACCCCATCAGGAACCACAAGCCCAGGTGGGATGTGAAATCCAGATCAAGGGTTGATCTACCCTTTTCCAAAGTGGCTGGTTCAACATATAGGGTAGGTATGTGTGATGGCATTTCTGTGACCATTTCAGCCGCTTCAGGTACAGCTTCAGGGATGTTCGAGACATCCGGTGCAGTTGCATTCGATAGTGTCTTTTGTGCTGAATCATTCACCACACCCATGATCGGATCCTCTGCTCCTCCTGAAACATTGCCTATAATATCCATTGAAGGTTCGTCTTCAAAAATTCTTTGGGCATTACCATCTGGCATCATGCTTTTTGAGGAGGTAAATCTACTTGTAAGCAGTTCAATAAACCCTGACGCGAAGACAGCAGTCAGAATGACACCAAGGTATTTTTTCAGTATCTCGGTAATAGAGGCACTACCAAGCTTTTCAGGCACCACAACGATAAGTTTACGTACAGGTGCATAGACCTTGACCTGCCTTCCTTTCTCGCTGTACTTTATTCGCTCGATCTTTGCCAGTCCCACGTCCACAAGGTTTTCAAGATTATATTTGATAGTGGTCAGGGGAACATCCAGATGTTTGGCGATATCGGATGCACTCATGGAGTGCTCGGCAAGCAGTTCCATTATGTGCCTGGCCGTGTCATTGGTAATGACCTGGGTTATCTTTTTTGATTCATCACCAAGAGGAAGCACCAGAAGTTTTTCACTGTTATCATTTATTTTATTATCAGCCTTGTTGTGGCTGTTGACTTCAGTGTCTCCTGGTACATCTTCCATACTTTAACTTATGTAGATAATATTGATATACATACCGATAACTGCGAACTGACCTGCACTTATTTGTCATCTGGTAATGTCTGCATCCTGTTGAAATGCCGGCTGAACTGGCTGCGGCGGTTGATATGCTGGTGTTTGGCAGCACGTTTTACAATACCGGTCCAAAACTCATCTTCCATTGTGTATCACCTCAGGTATATGGATATGCTACAGCAATGATAAACCACATCCAAGAGCACAGCGAAAGTAATCCTTGGTGAATAGTATGATAGTAGAACAGGTGGGGGATCAAGATGCTTCAATAACCCTTTTATAATATGAAACGAGTTTATAAGTGAGGTTTTTTATATGGAAGAACTTAAAATGAGGGATCGGGTTCTATATTACTGAATCGATACGTGATAAACGCGTAACTATTTTCGACACCACACTGCGTGATGGTGAACAAACCCCTGGCGTATCTCTTACATTTGAACAGAAAAAAGAAATTGCTTCCCAACTCGACAAGCTTGGCGTTGATATACTTGAAGCCGGGTTTCCCATGTCATCGGAAGGGGAGAAGCAGAACGTAAGCGAGATCGCTAAAATGGGTCTTAGGCTGGATGTATGCGGACTCTCAAGGTCAGTATTTTCCGATCTGGACGCATGCCTGGAATGCGAAGTGGATATGGTGCATACCTTTATTCCCACGTCTGATGTGCAGCGCATCCATACCATCAAGAAGAGCAGGGAAGAAGTACTGGACATGGCCATCAGGGCTGTGGAGCATATCAAGGACCACGGCGTAAAATGCATGTTCAGCCCAATGGACGCCACCAGGACGGATTTTGATTACCTGTTACAGATCAGCAAGGCGGTCCAGGAAGCGGGATGCGATGTTATTAATATTCCAGATACAGTTGGCGTTTTCGTACCATCGGCCATGAAGGCTTTGATAGCAGATATCAAAAAGGATATCACCATCCCCATTGATGTTCACTGCCATAACGACTTCGGGCTTGCAGTTGCCAACAGCCTGGCAGCAGTAGAGGGGGGCGGCATGCAGGTACAGGTCACCATAAACGGCCTGGGTGAGCGGGCCGGCAATGCCGACCTTGCCGAGACCGTAATGAGCCTGCACAGTATCTACGGGGCAAAGACCAATATCAAGACCGAGTACCTTGTGGAAACTGCACGTATGGTGGAGCGGTATACTGGCGTAAGGATACCTCCGACAATGCCTATTGTCGGTGATAATGCATTCGCACACGAGAGCGGGATACATACTCATGGCGTGCTTACCAGGACAGATACCTTCGAGCCAGGCATTATGACACCTGAGATGGTAGGTCATAAGCGGCGCATCGTGATGGGCAAGCATGCAGGCAGGCATGCAGTCATAAAGACACTGAAGGATGCAGGTCTTGAACCTGACAATGACCAGTTGAACGAGATCATGTCCAGGATGAAGGACATTAGTAACAAGGGCAAATCTATCACAGATTCAGACCTGTTCGCCATTGCTGAAGCTATTATAGGCAAAGTGAAGAAATCCGAACGTCCCATAGACCTGATCGAAGTCTCTGTAATGACAGGGAATATCATCACTCCAACGGCTTCTGTAAAGGCCATGGTGAGAGGTGAAGAAAAGGTAGGAGCCAGTATTGGTGTTGGCCCGGTGGATGCGGCACTGAACGCTGTCCAGAGTATCATTAATGGCCAGAGGACAATGAAATTGAGGGATTTCAAGATAGAGGCCATTTCAGGTGGTTCGGATGCACTTGCCGAAGTTATCATCGGTGTGGAAGATGACAAGGGCCGGATTATGACTGCCAGGGCTGCCAATGAAGATATTGTGATGGCATCGGTTGAGGCTCTTGTGACAGCTATGAACCGTATCCTCATGATGAAGTAGGTAATATGAACCGACCGGCTGCATACATTCTTGACCTTGACGGTGTGGTCTACCACGGGAGAACGGTCATACCAGGTGCCAGTGAATCAATTGACAGATTGAGGAGTTCGGGCAGCCGGGTGGTATTCCTTACTAATAATGCCACCCGCACCAGGGAGGCCATAGCCCGGCGGCTTAAGGATATGGATATCCCGTGTAATGCAGGGGATGTGATATCCTCTGCCTATGCCGCATCAGTTTATATTAAAGAGAAGTATGGCAGCAGTACCATATATCCTGTGGGCGAGCAGGGGTTGGTTGAAGAACTGGAACGATCAGGTCATATAATTAGTGAACAGGATGCAGATTATGTGGTGGCTGGCCTGGACAGGGAATTTACGTATGAGAAGCTTACCCGGACCCTGGACCTGCTCATGAACGGGGCAGGGTTCATTGCTACCAATACCGATGCTATGCTGCCTACAGAGCATGGTTTCCTGCCCGGGGCAGGGAGTATGGTAGCTGCCATACAGGCTGCTTCGGGTGTGGTGCCTGATGTGGTCGGTAAGCCTAATAAGCCGATCATGGATGTGCTGCTTAAGGAGTACGGGATGAGAAGTGAAGAGTGCGTTATGGTTGGGGACAGGCTGGAGACCGACATCCTGGCAGGGATAAGGGGCGGGATGCAAACTGTGCTGGTGCTTACAGGGGCATCAGGGATAGAGGATATTGAATCTTCAGGGATACGGCCTGATGCTGTTCTTGATAGTATCGCTGATTTGGAATAGAGCTTTTTCAATGTATAGGAAAGTATATACTTTCCTGTAGGCCTCGAAAATGCAAACGATGTGGGCATTTTCTTAACGGCTCATCCGTTCTTTGTAATATTCTTCTTTTGCGATCATCTCAAGACCGCAGCATATTATCGGGTCATTCCCGGAGAACAATATTTCAATCTCTGTACCGCATATTTCGCAAATATATATCTCACCCATTTCTGTCAAGCAGGCATTCCCCCTTTTTGTTTTGTAATTTGTATCTATTGTGCTGGTATTAATATTTTATTGCCAGTGACTCGATGCTTAAGAATTAACCCTTCATGTAATTTGATGTCTTCGAAATCTTCAAATGATACATTTTCCCAGAGTTCATCTTCATCTCCCAGTTCTATATATGTGAATGCTCGATCATAATAGTCATTCAATACATGGAAAAAGATATTCTGATTATGAGCAAAGTCATCTGCCCTTTAATGCACAAGCGACTGATTCGATTCAAACTGGCTCCCCATGTTCATTTATCATCCTATCGATTTCGTCAAGCGCGTAGGAACCGAGCTGCATTTGCTTTGATCTGGCTTTGTCATCATCCAGGTCACCGATAACAAGGATATTCTCATCGTTTAGCCGATTAGCTGGTCCTGTGAAGTTAAATGATCCGACAACAAGCACCTCACCATCAATGACTGCCAGCTTGTGGTGCAGTTTATTTAATCCTGCTTTATGCGGGCATAAATGCATTTCAGCTCCCGCGTCCTTGATGTCTTTTGTCGGAGCCCACTGCTGTTTACCCTGGCTGCCATCCAGGATGCCGCGAACTTTGATCCCGGAGCGGGCCAGAGCGATAAGGGTATCATCAATCCCTGAAGAGCGACTGAAGGTGAACATTGCAAAGTCCACGGATTTTTTCGCTTTAAGCATTTGTTTCATGATCTCCATCTCAGGAGAGTGATCTGGTGCAAAAAGTATCTTAACCGGTACTCCTGCAACGCAGTACACACGTGGTGGACTAAAACGGCGGCTCTGGTTTGACCCGAAGGTCCCATCGAGTATCTCCCTGAACTCGTTTGAATATTCCCGGGCCACCCTCTTGCTTTTCGCTATCAGTATATGGTTAAGATTGGAAGCAACACCGGTGGGAGTAAAATTTGTGGATCCGGTGAGAATGGCAGCATCGGCGCTAACCTTATCCCGAATGATAAACTTCTGGTGGAAGATATCGGGATTAAAATCTGTTTTGACTTCTATTTTAGCCCTTTGCAGAGCATCGTGTATCTGTCGGTTCGTCTCATTGGTACCACCTTCAGACCAGGGGTCAGCGAGGGCTCTTCGCACTGAGAGATAATCCCCTTCCAGGACAACCCGGACTGAAACGCCTCTCTGTCTTGCGCGGATCAAGGCATCGGCTATGGGCCGGGATTCAAGTTCCTGTACAGCTACATCCAGCGATTGGCGGGATCCATCAATAAAGCTGACTATTACATCCAGCAAATCATCGGGGGCGCCCAATTGCTCGGGTCCCATAAATAATTCCAGTCTTCCAAGATTTATAGACATTGCATTTCACCTTACCTGATACTTAGAATCTATGCGTGGTCCAGAAGTGTTCACGACTTCTGGTGAGGATATTCTATTTTTTATGTTTGGGAAATCTCGCCCTAATATCGTCTCGGGCGCATATTGCCTAATCCCGAACACCACATCCTGCCCTACAGTATACGCCCGCGCCGAATCCGCCG
>PYCK01000212.1 GCA_009649835.1 Candidatus Methanocomedens sp.
ATTAGGTTCTTGACTATAAAGTCATTAAAATATGAATGTCTGCTGCAGTATTTATCCAAGTATAATCCGTGAGAGGAATCAATATTGAAATTAAGTGTTTTCACAGTGGATAACATGCCCATGATAGAACATGGTCATGACCTTGCCGGGCTCATCCACAAGCGAACGACAATAGAGGAACATGACATTATTGTGATCGCCTCAACAATCGTGTCAAAGGCGCAGGCGTTGGTTATCGATCCTGAAACCATAACTCCCACACCGGAAGCAGAGAGAATATCAAAAAAAATCGGAAATGACCCGGCCTTCGTCCAGGCAGTGCTCAATGAAAGTACGGAAGTTCTCATTGAATCCCCCATCTTCCTTGTCAGGCACGTAAGCGGGAATGTCTGCATCAATGCAGGTATTGATGAGTCAAATGTGGAGCGTGGATTATTATTGCTGCCTACTGACCCGGATGAAAGTGCCAGGCAGCTTAAAGAAGATTTTTTCAGGTTAACAGGCAAACGGGTCAGTGTTATCATCACCGATACCAACGGCAGGGCGTTTCGGGAAGGGCAAACAGGTATTGCCCTGGGGATTGCCGGTATCGACACACATCATGACTGGAGGGGGAGCACTGACCTGTTCGGGGTTGAACTGGAAGTTGCCAACGAGGCAGTGGTGGATGAAATAGCCGGATTTGCCAATTTCCTTATGGGTGAAGGTGATTGGGGTACACCGGTAGTTGTGATCAGGGGAGTGGATATGTATTCCGGTAATGAGGGGATGGATGCCATGTACCGCGAACCCGAAACCGATGTAATAAGAAAAGCATTGATGTACTTCAAGGATAAGGTAGAATAGATAAAAAATAATCTCTGTCCACACATTTTAAGCTTGCAACAATTGGATGAACACCGTTCGAAGCCCTTAAATGAAATAATTACCAAATATAGCCGGATTTGAATGAAAGAGCAGATGTGAAATATTATGAGTAAAAAAGCAGCAGTAATAAAAGGAGACGGTGTGGGACCTGAGCTGGTAGATGCCATGATTGCAGTTACCCGGGCTGCCGGTACGAATGTAGAGTTCATACCATGTGAGGCTGGAGCTACCTGGTGGGAAGCCAACGGTGGCGATTCACTCATTCCACAACAGACCTGGGACCTGCTTGATGAGACCGATGCATGTTTCAAGGGACCCACCACCACACCTGGCGGTGCAGGTTCACCCAAGAGCGTTGCAGTATCTATCAGGCAGAAATTCAACCTGTACGCCAATGTCAGGCCCACCAGGACATTCCCGAACACGGCAAAGCCACTGGGAGATGTGGATCTCGTATGTGTCAGGGAAGGGACGGAAGGGTTGTATATCGGTGAAGAGATCAAGCTTACCGATGATGTCTATATTGCCATACGCAAGATAACCCGCACCCAGAGCAGCCTCATTGCCAGATATGCCTTCGAGGAGGCAAAGCGCAGGGGCTGGAAGAGGGTGGTGCCCATCCATAAGAGCAATATTCTCAAGCAGACCTGCGGTACATTCTTAGAAGAAGTGGAAAAGGTACACCAGGACTATCCTGACATGGAGGTCTGGGAATACCATATCGACAATATCGCCCAGCAGTTGATCAAGAACCCCCAGATATTCAATGAATCCATCCTGCTGTCAACCAATTTGTTCATGGACGTGATAAGCGAGGAGTGTAGTGCACTGGTTGGCAGTATCGGGTTGATATATTCGGCAAATATTGGCGATAGTTATGCCATGTTCGAGCCAGCCCACGGTTCAGCGCCGAAATATGCGGGCCAGGATAAGGTCAATCCGGTAGCCACCATACTGGCAGGGGCATGGATGCTGGATTATCTTGGTGAGAAGGAGCAGGCAAAGGCAATTTTCGATGCTACTGAATCAGTGATATCAGAAGGTAAACATGTCACCTATGATATGGGCGGCAGTGCAAAACTTAGCGAGATGAGTGATGCTATTATTGCTAAGTTGAAATAAATCAAAAAAAAACAAGATCGACCGGCGGTCTTTTCCGCCGGCATAATTATTTTCTCAGCGTATATTTGTTTTTTCGTGGGTTTCGGATTCTACGATCGGTTCGAACATGAAGTATTTCTCAACATAACCCCTCAATTCCTCATCTGAGATGCTGGATACTCTTAGTTCTTCATCATAGAGCCGGTGGATATGGTCTTGGATCTCCTTTAGCCTGGGGTCTCGTTTCATTACCTTGGCCCTGACACCCATCAATTCATTCAGGGTCTCTTCTACCTTATGCCTGAGTACTTCAAGTCCGGATGAATCGCCGATCAGCAACAGCCGCTTCCCACCCACGAGCTCTGGCAGGTAGGCCTCGTAAGTGAATGGGTTTTTGATGACCCCGGCTGTATGTATACCGCTTTCATGGGCAAATATATTCTTACCTACGACGGCCTTGTTACGGGGCACCCTGATGCCGATCTCCCTTTCCATGAACCTGGCAAACTCAGTTACTGCTTCCAGGTTATATTTATCAAACCCTTCTATTCTCTCATGCAAAAACAGCACTACCTTCTCTATTTCTGTGTTTCCGGCACGCTCACCGATACCCAAAAACGTGAGGCTTGACCAGTTGGCACCGTGCCAGTATCCTGCAAGTGTGTTTGCCATTCCCAGCCCGAAGTCATCATGGACATGGGTCTCAATATTCTTAACATTCATTTCGTCATGCAGGTATTTTACCATTGTCGGGATGCCGTATGGTTCGTCCACACCTTCAAAAGGTATTCCCATACCAAGGGTATCGCATAAACGGATTATACAATCCGGGTCGATCTCTATCAATTTTTCGACAAGCGGGAACACAAAACCGTAGTTATCGGCACGGGTCATATCTTCGATATGTGCGCGGGTGCGCAGTCCGTGGTCCACTGCATACTGCAGTGCATCCAGGTATTTCTCTTCAGCGGCCTCCCTATTTGGAAGTCCCATCTTGTCAATTACATGCGAATCCGAAACTGACATCAGTATGCCGGTTTCTTCTATCCCGTCCATCTCCAGTACCAGATCAATGTCGGCAGGGTTTGCCCTGGCCCATCCTGTGACCTCAGGGAATTCATACCCTTTGTTCAGCATAGATCTCGCTGCTTCTTTGTCCCGATGGTTAAAAACAAAGGTTTCCAGTTTTTCTATTCCGATCTGGTGAAGATACTCAAAAATCTGGAGTTTATGGTTTTTTGACATAACGACACCCGGCATCTGGGAGCCGTCCCGAATCGTACTGTCGCTGATAAATACTTCCTGCCCTCNGGGNAACTTGATTTTAGGCAGGTCATCNTAGTTCTTGTAGACTTTCATCGAGAACTGTTATGGATGTGGAAGGATAAAATAGTTGTTGTTATGTATTTTTTAAAATATAAATGTCTTATTTATAAAATTGGATGGAAAAAAAAGAAAAGTGGCGGGTAATTAAAACCCACCAAGACTACCAAGTCCTATTGCTGCAATAGATGCAACAAATACAGCCATTAACGCAATAACAATCACTATCATGATTACTAATGGTAATAGTACCGCAATGGCAGATTTTACAGTGGTCAGATTGTGAACATGTTTTCCGCCTACGATATTAAGCCAGATACTATATAAACTGATAATCAATCCGATTGCGGGTATCCATGCGAATACCTGGACTGCGCTTGAATATGATAATATCCTTACAGTACCTTCATAGCCGCCTGAGCCGCCAAATATCTTGAAGAATATGAACAATATTATTCCGACAATGAACAGTCCGACAATGCCGCCAATCACAGCACCGACCAGGGTTGACACTATTGAACCAGCGCCTGCGCCCTTTAGAAGAACAGCAACAATTCCTGAAAGCAATCCTAGAATTGCAAAGTTAATAGCTGCAAATGTTAATGGTTCCTGATAGCCCCCTTCTTTTGGCATTTCCGAATAAAAACCTTCAGGGTCGGTAAGAACCTTTTTCAATGTATCTACATAATTATCCATCTTGTATTTCCTCCATTTGGTATAATAAGAGGTTTCCC
>PYCK01000213.1 GCA_009649835.1 Candidatus Methanocomedens sp.
TTCTATTCTGTATCAAGGTGCATCCTTGCCGCCTCTTCCGCCCTGCGCATCAGGTCCTTCACCTGCAACCCAGTCTCCTGTGCGATGCGCCTGCAGTCCTCGAATTCTGCAGAAATGTTAAGCACATTCCCTTTGTTGTCACAACCCACCTTCACCGGTACCTGGTATGGCCTGCCTGAGACCTGTATCTCTATATCCATCATCCTGCGCAGTGCAGTAAGCCTGTGCCTGACAGGGATTTGCCGCACACCCAGGCTTCCGGTCACTGCAATGATCTTATGCGCCAGCCTGTTCGTATCTTCAGACCTGCAGACCACCTTGATCAAAAATCCACTCCTTCCCTTCTTCATAGTGGCAGGTATCACCGAGACGTCCAGTGCACCGTCATCCATCAGTTCCTGTATAAGGTATCCCATTACCTCCCCGGTCACATCATCGACATTGGTCTCCAGCATCTCCACATGGTCAATCACCAGCCCGGTATCAAGTTCGCCCTGCACCAAGCGCAGCACATTGGGCATACCAGTCTCTTTCGAACCTGCCCCGTATCCAGTAACAGACGAGGTCATCCGGGGATATTCCGGGCAAGGTGAGCCATACTTCCCTGTCAGGTACGCCAGTATGGCGGCACCTGTCGGTGTAAGCAGTTCGTGCTCTACCGGCCCCCCGCGCCACACCAGGTTCGATGAATCCAGTATAAAAAGCGTTGCCGGGGCCGGTACCGGCAGCAGCCCGTGCGCAGTGTCAACATACCCGCCGCCCACAGAAACGGGCATGCACAATACCCTGGACCGGGACAGTCCCAGGTCATGGAACGCCGACACCGCACCCACAATATCAGCAACGGCATCCTGCTGCCCCATCTCATGCAGGTGCAGTTCATCCAGAGGTGTACCGTGTACCCTGGATTCGGCTTTGCCCATCAGTTCCAGTATGCCCAGCACGTCTAGTTCCACATGCCCGGGCAGTCCGGCAGACTCAATTTGCTCTACCATCCGGGTGTATGTCTGTCTGGTATCAGAGTGCTGGACCACTTCCACTTTAATTGCTAATAACAGTCCTTGCTTCATTTCGTATATACTAACCGTGACGTCTGCTGCCGATTCCATTGCCTCTTTAACCAATTTCTTATTGGCACCCAGGCCAAGCAGGCTCCCGATAAACATATCTCCTGATGCCCCTGAAAATGGGTCCAGTACCAGAACTCTTGATGTCATGTCCATATTGCTAACCAGATAGCTTTTATTGGAAAAATACTTATATGTACCCAATAAACACAGTTTATAAATTATTTTACATTAATAGGACGGAAAACAATTGGAGCCAATTCAACTTAAAGTCACAAAAGCTTATCCTCCTGATTCAGGAAAAGGCATTACCAGGATAGACCCCCATACCATCCAGAAACTTCAGATCTCTATTGGCGACTTTGTTTTCCTTGAGGGTACAAAAACCACTGTTGCCAAGGTCTGGAGAGCAGATCAACATGACTGGGATACCAATACCATAAGGATCGACGGTTATACACGCCAGAATGCGGGTGTCGGACTGGGCGAGCAGGTATCAGTAACAAAAGCTGTACCAATGGATGCCGAAAAGATCGTCCTGGCACCCGCTGAAGGGGAGGGAATACAACTCGGTGGTTCGGCAGGTGTACTTGTTAAACGCCAGATATTAAAGCGGGTTCTTATGGAAGGTGACATAATACCGATTGTCAGTACTGTTGCCCAACCCATAGTAGGCCAGATGAAGACAGGTCATGCCATACGCCTGGTAGCAGTAGAAGTGGAACCGGAAGGTGCAGTCATAATCAAGGATACAACCGAGATCGAACTGCAGGAGAAGCCTGCCAATGGTTATGACATAAGGGCCAGTACAGGAATTACATATGAGGATCTGGGGGGCCTGGGCGAAGAGATCCAGCGCCTTCGTGAGTTGATAGAACTGCCCCTGAAACATCCTGAAGTGTTCACAAAACTTGGTATCAGTGCACCCCAGGGTGTTTTGATGCACGGACCGCCCGGTACTGGCAAGACCATGATAGCCAGGGCCGTGGCTAATGAAAGCGGTGCAAAATTCCATTCTATTGCAGGCCCGGAGATCATAAGTAAATATCATGGTGAGAGTGAAAAGAAACTCAGGGATATGTTTGAAGAAGCTGCCAGTGATGCGCCCGGTATAATATTCTTTGATGAACTGGACGCTATTGCAGGTAAGCGCTCAGATGTCACAAGTGAAGTGGAACGCAGGGTTGTTGCCCAGTTGCTTACCATGATGGATGGGATTGGTGAGAGGGGACAGGTGGTGGTTATAGGTGCCACTAACAGGGTCAATGCCATTGACCCTGCACTGCGCCGCCCTGGACGGTTTGACAGGGAAATAGAGATCGGTGTCCCTGACAGGGACGATCGTTTAGAGATCTTACAGATACACACCAGGGGTATGCCCCTGGAAGATGATGTGGACCTTGAAAAACTGGCAGACCATACCATGGGGTTCGTGGGGGCCGACCTGGCAGCATTGTGCAAGGAATCGGCAATGAAAGGGTTGAGGCATTTTATACCGAAATTTAATCTTGACCAGGAGATACCCCCGGAACTGCTTGATGAGATCAAGATCACGGCAGAGGACTTTGATAATGCACTAAAGGATATCGAGCCCTCTGCCATGCGTGAGGTTATGGTCGAAATACCCACTGTGACCTGGAACCAGGTGGGCGGCTTAAAGCAGAGCCACCAGGAGATTACAGAAGCAATTGAATGGCCTCTTTCCAGACCTGACCGGTTCAGGGAGATGGGCATCCACCCGCCTAAAGGGGTGCTGCTTTACGGTCCTCCGGGAACCGGAAAGACGTTGATCGCCAAGGCCGTGGCTACAGAAACAAATGCCAATTTCATCAGTGTCCGCGGGCCGCAACTGTTGTCAAAATGGATGGGAGAAAGCGAGAAGGCCATCCGCGAGGTGTTCAGGAAAGCAAGACAGGTTGCACCATGTATAATCTTCTTTGATGAGATAGATGCCCTGGCACCGATCAGGGGAATGGATGCGGGAAGCAAAGCACTGGAACGGGTAGTGAACCAGCTTTTAATAGAGATGGATGGGCTGGAGGCTTTAAAGGATGTGGTGGTGGTGGCAGCCACTAACCGGCCTGATATCATGGACCCTGCCCTGATACGTTCCGGGCGGTTCGACAGGGCCGTGTTCATAGGTCCCCCGTCCAGGGACGGACGTATTGAGATACTAAAGATACACGCAGAAAATGTACCATTGTCAGATGATGTTGACATTGGCGAGATCGCTGAATCAACAGATGGTTATGTGGGTGCGGACCTGGAAGCCGTGTGCCGTGAGGCTGTTATGGCTGCGATGCGGGAAGATTTTGATACTGATAAAGTCAGGATGAAGCATTTCAATGCTGCATTGAAGAAGGTCAGGCCTGCCCTTAATGAGGACATTCGTGAATATTACAAGCGAATGGAAGAACAGTTCAAGGGCAAGACTAAAACAGAACAAAAGTCATATATAGGTTATCGATAAAAATTTGGAGGATATGGTAATGAAAAAAATATTTGCAAGGAATCTCAGGGATAAACAGGTTGTCAGTTCGGATGGAGTGACCCTTGGAGTATTGAACAATATTGTGATAGACATCCGCACCGGTTCCATTGAGGATCTTGTGATCAAACCTGACATCGCACTTGAAAAAGCAAAATACAAACAAGATGGTGAGTTTATCCACATGCCCTTTGATTCTGTCAGGGCTATCAAAGATTATATTGTAGTGGACAAGACCATGTCCTTAGCTTCAGCAGCCGAGCCGCCTGTTACTGAGGG
>PYCK01000214.1 GCA_009649835.1 Candidatus Methanocomedens sp.
GTGCCAGGTCTGATACCTTACCGTCCCTGTATTCCCAGATGCCGCAATAGCATGTAAAATTTTCACCACTTGATTGCTTATTGGTGAAATGTTTATCGTTCAGGTTATAATCAAGAGCCCCGCAGCTGACAAGTACCTGAAGCATTCTGGGGTTGTTTTGGTCATAATCTGACATGAGCCAGAACCAGTAGGCTCCGTTTAAAAGTTTTAACTTATTGACTGAGTAGATGGCCTGGTCCATATCTTCCCATAAACCAGCTACCATCCAATCCTTTACTTTCGAAGGAAGCATATCGTCTTAACAGGAGTTATGGTTTATAATATATTTCTTTAGTAATAGGCATCCTTTTAATGTGTTACATACAATATTCCAGACCATATCTATTATGTGATCAGACCATCCGGTGAGAGTAATGGCAGTAAAAACATTAAGAAGTATAAATGGGAACCAGATTGTATTTACACTTTCAAATATCGAGGACCTGATATATGGTGTCTCGTTCGACCCATCGTCCGGTTCAGGCAGGATTGTGACCAATATTTCCTTAATAGATAGTGAGGATGTCGATAATATCCTGCCCATTTTCCGTGATGTAATGCTTAGTGGATTGACAGTCAGTCCGCTGGTAAAGATGCTGTCATCCGGCGAATCAGTGAATGATTTTATCATCCCCAACGGCAAGTACGGCATCGCAACAGTCTGCAGTATCACGGTGGACGGCATACTTTTAAAGCACGGCATTCCGGTAAAACCACGATTTGGCGGTTTGGTAGAAGTAAAAGACGGAAATCCTGTGCGTTTCACTGACCTGGTCAGGTACGACAGCACTACTATCGATCCCCTGGAGATACTGATGTCCCAATCCCTGACATCGGTGAGTGATATGCTTACCATCGGCTCGGGCAAGATACTGGCCAACCTCAGGGAGATCACTATGAATGCCAGGGATAGGGTGGAAGAAATACTGGATGATATGGTCTCGGTGGGTTTTAGTGGTATCCTGGAAGTGGGAGAGCCCAATACCGATGTTCTGGGAGTGAGTGTGGAACGGGACCATTTCGGGGTTGTGGTTGCCGGTGGCACCAATCCCATGGCAGTGGCCCAGGAGCAGGGATTCAGGATAGATACCCATGCAATGTCCAGTCTGATGGACGTGGGTGATATGGTCCCTATTGACCAGCTGGTATAGTGGTGCTGGTATAGTGTTACTGGTATAGTGTTACTGGTATAGTATTACTGGAATAGTGTTACTGGTATAGTGTTACTGGTATAGTGTTACTGGAATAGTGTTACTGGAATAGTGTTACTGGTATAGTGTTACTGGTATAGTGTTACTGGAATAGTGTTACTGGAATAGTATTGCTGGTATAGTGGTGCTGGTATAGTGTTACTGGAATAGTATTGCTGGTATAGTGTTTGTATAGCTTTTGTAGGGGGATAACTACGAATTGATTTGAAGTTAAAATAAATATTATATGTTATGTGCTCTAATGTAAATTATGAGTTTACTCTCAAAAATGATCAATCACAATAAGAGGAATAAAATATGAACGATAAAATAATGAAAAAAATATATGCATCACTGCTGGGCCTGGCGATCCTGGTAATAGTTGCCGGCACAGCATCTGCATATTTCGTATACCCATCTTCAACCGGTACTGTGAGTACGGCCGGTGGGGATGAGATACAGATAAACACCATCAATGTAGGAGGCACTGGCACTGTGACTGTCTCCCCAGATAAAGCAGTAGTGTATCTGGGCGTGCAAACACAGTCTGCCGATGCCACTGCTGCCCAGCAGGAAAATGCAGAGAAGATGGACAGGATAATCGCTGCTTTAAAAGATGCCGGGATAGCAGAGGACGATATGGAAACCTCGGGTTACTCAATGTACCCGATGAGAAGTTATGAAGCAGAAGAACCCACGATAACCGGTTATGTGGTATCGAACCGCCTGATGGTTACAGTGACTGATATTGACAAAGTAGGCGACATCATCGATACAGCAGTGAATGCAGGTGCCAATGAGGTGCAGAGTGTCAGTTTCACACTATCTGATGATGCGAGGCAGGATGCCAGGGCACAGGCACTGGAGAATGCAGTAGAAGCCGCCAGGTCAGATGCCGACACCCTTGCCGGAATACTGGACGTGACTCTTCTTGGTCCCGTGGAAGTAACTACCAGCGGCGGTAGTGTCGTGACACCATATCCGGTACCTTATGCGGCTGTAGAAGAGGCTGGGTATGAAATGAGAAAAAGCACTTCAATCCTGCCCGGTGATATAAGCGTCACAGCTTATGTGCAGATGGTATACCAATTTGCTTAGATGGAAAGGCTATACATCGTGAAGCGTTTCATTTCAAAGCCAAGCCAGATACCTCTTCATAGAGGTCCCTGCCCTTTGCATCCACTCCCACAATCAGCGGCCCGAAATTCTCAACCTCCAGCACCCACACAGCCTCCGGCATCCCCAGATCCAGCCAGTGCACGCCCCTGACATCCTTTATCATATCCACAGCCAGGGCCGCACACCCACCCGTATATGCCAGGTACACGCACCTGTCCTCCAGGACCGGTGCAATGTTTTTCATGCCACCCTTACCAATGATGGCCCTGACATTGTAATTATCAAGCACCTGGGGCGTCATCTCCGTCATCCTGGCACTGGTAGTGGGTCCTGCTGCAACTGTCCTCCACCCGCCTTTGTTCTTCTGCATCAACGGCCCGCAGTGATAAAGGACAGCACCTTCCAGGTCAAATGGCAGCGGCTTACCCTCGTCAGTCAGTTCCAGGATCCGCAAGTGTGCTTCATCCCTTGCCGTATAGATAGTGCCTGATAGGTAAACTATGTCCCCTGCCTGTAATTCCATAATATCATCCCGGGTAAGGGGTGTAGTCAGGTGATGGGGCACATTCTTCCCGGCCATATGCTGTTCGGCCAGTTGGTGCTTATTCGAGTGCTGTTCGGCCAGTTGGTGTTTATTCATGTGCCGTTCGGCTAGTTGGTGCTTATTCATGTGCCGTTCGGCCAGGTGATGCTCATTCAAGTGCTGTTCAACCAGGTGATGCTTATTTGAGTGCTGTTCGGTTAAGTGATGCATGGTCTTGTACTGTTCACTCAGGTGAGTCAGGTCATGTCCTGCATCCAGGGTCACTGATGCATGCCGGTTGGCCCAGCACTGGATATTCACGGCCACAGGCAGCGATGCTGTATGGCAGTGAGCTTTCTCCACATGCACAGCCAGTGCAGTGGTCCTGCCGCCCAGTCCCATGGGACCGATACCAAGTGAATTGATTGCTTCCAGCAGTTCCTGTTCATACTCATCCATATCTCCAAGGTTACGCAATAACGAGCGCTTTGCCAGCCTGGCTGACTTGTCAAAACTGCCGCCAATACCCACACCCACTATAATGGGAGGGCATGGCATACCCCCGGCCTTTTGCACGGTCTCGACCACGAAATCCTTGACACTACCTACCTGTGATGGCTTTAACATCCTGAAGGCACTCATATTCTCTGAGCCCGCTCCTTTCGGGGCTACTGTGATTGTGATAGCCTTGCCGTCCTTAAAGGAATAATTGATATCAGGCAGGCCATCCCCGGTATTGTCACCTGAGTTTAGCCTTGTCAGGGGCTCCACTGCATTGGGACGCAAGGGCACGCTGTTTGTCGCCTGCTTCACACCCTCCCGGATGGCCCAGTCCAGGTCTAAAACAATGCAGGCGTCCCTGCCAATTTCCACAAAGAATACCAGGATCCCAGTATCCTGGCACATTGGGATGGCCCTGTCATCTGCAATAGAAATGTTCTCCAGTATGGCATCGAGCTGGGCCGTGGCAGTTTTATCGGTTTCTGTATCCCTGGCAACAACCAGCCCCTCCACTACATCAGGAGGCAGTCTGGTCTGTGCCTGCCTGATTATCTCTTCTACAGCATCTGCCACTAGCTGGCTTTTCAATGCATTCATAAATCCAGTGTTGAAATAGCTTCTTTCATAGCCTCTGCCGAGTGGGCCAGCATCTCCTGTTCAGGTTCAGTAAGGTCTAATTCTATTACCGCTTCCACACCCATTCGTCCCAGTTTCACAGGCACGCCCAGGTATATTTCCTCATGGCCGTACTGCCCGTACATATAGGCTGCGACAGGCAGGATGCGTTTCTGGTCCCGCACAATGGATTCCACCATTAAAGTGATGGCTGCAGAGGGCGCATAGAATGCACTGCCGGTCTTTAATAGTTCCACGATCTCGGCACCACCGTTGATGGTACGCTGCACCAGCCTGTCAATGGCAGCTTCGTCCATAAGTTCAGTGATGGGTATACCTGACACTGTAGTGTGCCTGGGCAGCGGTACCATTAAGTCCCCGTGTCCGCCAAGTACCATGGCATCAACGTTTTTGACAGAACAGCCCAGTTCCATAGCCACAAATGTGGCGAACCTGGCACAGTCCAGTACCCCGCTCATGCCGATCACTCTGCCGGGGTGGAAACCCGTCTTTCTAAGGGCTACATAGGTCATTATATCAAGAGGATTGGTAACTACAATAACAATGGAATCAGGGGCATATTTATTGATGTTCTCGCTGATCTCGCCTACTATGGTACTGTTGGTCTTTACCAGGTCGTCCCTGCTCATCCCCGGCTTTCTGGCAATTCCGGCTGTTATTACTACAATGTCGGAATCCTGCATGTCCTTATAATCATTGGTTCCTACCACATTCACATCAAAACCAACAATTGGTGCTGATTCCATCAGGTCCAGTGCTTTACCCTGGGGCATGCCCTCGATAATGTCTGTCATCACTACATCGCCCAGTTCCTTCTCTGCGATACGCTGGACTGTGGTGGCGCCCACGAACCCGGCACCTACGACTGTAATTTTTGTCAAATTGAATCCTCCTGATCGAAAATAATATTATCCCGATTTTTTATATTCTATATAGTCTATAAAGTTTATAGGTTTTGATGCTGCTGATGCTGCTGATGTTCATCTGTTGCTATCAACAAAAATAGCTTTGCACTGCAGGATATTGGATCAATTTATTTGTTGCGCAATTTACTATGCTGCACCATCTCCCTGGCATGCGTGGCCACTTCGTTTGGGTGTGGTGTAACTCTTGCAGCCCCGCTTTGTACTGATGCCTCAGCCACTGCCGCTGCAATAATAGGTACTACTCGTTTATCAAGCGGTCCGGGCAGGATGTGCTTATCATCCAGTTCTTTATCTTCAATGATACCTGCCAGGGCCCTGGCGGCAGCCATCTTCATTTCGATATTGATATCTGTGGCCCTTGTATCCAGCGCACCCCTGAAAATGCCAGGGAACCCAAGCACGTTGTTCACCTGGTTGGGATAGTCGGAGCGGCCTGTGGCCACCACCCTGGCACCGGCATCCACTGCATCCTCTGGCATGATCTCCGGAACCGGGTTTGCCATTGCGAACACGATGGGGTCAGAGGCCATGCTGCGCACCATATCCTTAGCAACAATTCCACCTACAGATACACCGATGAACACGTCGGCTCCTTGCATAGCTATTTCCAGCCCACCCATCAAACCCCTGATATTGGTCAGGCCAGCAAGCATGAACTTCATGGAGTTCATACCTTCCCTGCGTGACTGGCCGAGTATGCCCCGGCTGTCACATATCACCAGGTCACGTACACCTGCTCGTATAAGAGTAAGCGCGATTGCAGCACCTGCTGCACCGGCTCCATTAATTACTACCTTGATATTATTGATATCCTTACCCACAATTTTCAGTGCATTGATCAGTCCGGCATAGACCACAACCGCAGTGCCGTGCTGGTCGTCATGGAACACTGGTATATCCAGTTCCTGCCGCAACCTCTCTTCGATCTCGAAACAACGGGGTGCACTAATATCCTCCAGGTTGATGCCCCCAAAGGTTGGAGCTATGTGCTTTACGGTCTTTATGATCTCTTCGGTATCTTTCGTGTCCAGGCATATTGGAAATGCATCAATGCCACCCAGTTGTTTGAACAAAATAGACTTTCCTTCCATCACAGGCATGGCGGCTGCAGCCCCGATGTCTCCCAGCCCCAGTACAGCAGAGCCGTCTGTAACCACTGCAACAAAATTGCCTTTACTGGTATATTTATAAACCGTATCCGGGTCTGCACGGATGACCCTGCAGGGTTCAGCTACGCCTGGAGTATAATCGATGCTCAGGTCATGCACATCATCCAGTGACACTTTACTGGCTACTTCAAGTACACCGCGGTGCAGTTCGTGTACTTTTAAAGACTCTTCATATATCGGATCATTATTGTCCATAGCTTATCCTCTTTCTTTTACTGTGTTATCTATTTTTTTATTGCATCTTCAACTGCCTGCTTATGCAACTCTGCCGAAAGGTGTATCCCACCCATTGTGCCCCTGACAGCCCGGCAGGGGTACTGCTGCACCAGCAGGCCAGCCCAGGCGGGTGCTTCTGAGACCGGGACGCCTTTTAAATGTTCTGCCATCCACCATGTTGAACCGCAGGGAGCACCGCAGAGCACCTTTACATCGCTAATTTTCCCGTCCCCCACCTGCACTTCCAACCTGGGGCGCCCCAGCACGGATGCGAACAGGTTGATGGTGGGGTCGGTAGGGTCGGTATCACCACCTATCACACAGCAGATATCCTCTACCAGTATCCTGGTGCCGTACTGTGCAGATATCTCCTTCATTTCTTCCGGGTCACCTGCCCTGGCCCAGCCTCCTGGTATGATGACGGCCTTTGCTCCCGCACTGGCTGCACGTTTGACGATCTCGGGTGTGATGTCGGGATTCAGGCTGTAGGTGATGAGAAGGTCTGAGGACAGGACGCTGTGGTCAAGGTCAAGGTTGTCCACGAAGGGTGCGGGTTCGTCGATGAAGTCGGGCAGGGTGGGGGGTATGTCTGCGGATGAGACAGTGAATTCTGTGCGGCGGGTGATAGTGTCCAGCAGCCGCCTGCCGTACTTTCCGCGGGTAATGACTCCGATTGAGAGCATAGGGGGTATATTGGGGTGTAGGAGGGATAAGGGTTTGGAGGCATGGTCACGGACCTCGGGCTGAAATCACCGAAGCATCAGTTTGGGTGCATGAGGTTCATAGAGTCCATTCGTTTTTTGATTTAAACCGATTTGAAAAGGTACAAAAGGTTTAATATCTTAGAATCTTAACATCTAAGAAATGAGCGAATTAGTAAAAGTATCATCAAAAGGGCTATTAACCCTTCCTAAGTCTATCCGGGAGCAATTGGATATTAACATAGGAGATTATTTAGACATTACTATTGAAACTGGTAAAGTCGTTCTTCAAAAAATCGATATAACAACCAAGAAAATCGATTGGGAGAATGATGATAAGGCGTGGAAGAAGTACTCAGTTAATAAAATCGCTAGGGAACAATAAATGCCGGTAAAACAGGGAAGTATAGTACTTGTAGATTTTTCCTATAGCAATTTGAAAGAAACTAAGTACAGACCTGCTCTGGTGATCAGCAGTTCGAAATATAATGAAACCGCCATTGATGTTGTCGTTTTAAGGGTCACCTCTAGAAGTAGAGGTAGTGCATGGGAATCAAAGATAATAACAGATGATTTGGCAGAAGGTTCTATCGATATAGAACCTAGCTATGTGAGAGTTGATTCCATATACGCAGTCGAAAAAGAAATTATTAGAAAAATTGTTGCACAATTGAAAGAAGAAAAAATTAAGGAAATAAAGACGCAGCTATTGGAATTGTTCTCATAAACCGAGAAGGCTCGAGATTAAATTTTGCGCAGGACTTATTATCCTGTTAATGTTTATATGTGCCCAAATTAAAGAGTCATAATTTTTCCATGGGCTCAAGATATCAGTATTCATGCACATAACGTCCATTGTCTTCAGTCAACGACCCCGGACGTCGCTAACGCTTTGTCCTGGGCATCAAACTGATGCTCGTGGATTTTTTGTAGAAAATTATGATCACCATTCAAGGCTGGCCGTTCCACCAGATTTTTTCCCACCCTTACACTTTCCAGTGGATTTACCACACTTTGGACAAGCTCTTACTCATTTATTATAAAATCCACTAACGATAAATACTTTCTTACAGTGGGGGCATTTGAATGAGGCATTATTTCCTTCCCAGTCTTCATCTTGAGCATATCCGCTCTTCAACTGAACACTACAACTATACAGGATCTGTTAATGTAAACGTATAAACAGGCGTTACTGCGGTATTACCTGATTCATCTACGGCTTTTATTCTGTAAAATACCCTGGTACCAGATTCATAATAATCCAAACGAATAATATCTTCATAAGTATCGTTTCCGCGGGATCTCATGGAACTACTACCACTACCACCACCACCTTCAGTAAAATGCATATCTTCGAATGTTACTTTTGATATGGTGACATTACTTGTAACTTTAGCGCTTATCTCAACAGAAGAAGTTGCTGTTGTTGGCTTTCCAGGCGTTTGAATAACTTCAGTAATTGAAAGAGAAGTTATGTTACTTTTTTCAACACGACCTATCTCAAATACCTCCGAAGTCTTATCTCCTGCGCTTATCACATACCACTTTTCTGTGCTGTCTTTAAAAGGATAGAGAAATGTGAATGAATACTTATTATCATCCTTCGAAGTCACTCCGTCTATAATTCCAGGATAACGTAAAGAAGCACTAACTCCCAAAAACGGAGAACCACCGGATATTTCCGCAATAACTGTTATTGTATCTCCAGGCTGTGGATTCTCCGGCTTTTGTGAAACACTGATTATATCAATATCACCTGATGGCGTGAATCCCCAGATACATATTCCTGCGATTATAACAAGTACAGCGGCAATGAAAACTAATGTTCTTTTGCTTTCTTTCACTGTGGAAGTAATGTCACCTGGCTGACCGATGCCAAAATAGGTTTTTACGTGAGGTTTTGTAAGATAGAATAAAATTAATCCATAGATCACCAGGATCAAAAAAGGGATAATGTACACCGCAATAATGTATGGCATACTGTTTTTAAGTTGATCTGGATACGAGGACAAAGTGCCTAAAAAAGTCAAAGTTCCATGGACATGTAAAATGATACCAATTGTAAGCATAATTACACCTAAAAACCAGGACCATAGTAATCCCTTAAAAAACCCATAAGCAAGGGAGAGGAGAAGTATTGCCATGATTATAGCCCTGATCCACATTATTCGCATGAAATATTGTGTTAATTGAATGGGCCAACTGCTTGAAATAAAAGTTATTAAATAAGCAATCCCTGCTATTGCACCGATAAAAGCTAATATTGCTAATACTGTCACTCCCAGAGGTCGTTTCGAAAAAATCATCATTTCTTATAGACGTGTTGATAAATTAAAGTTATCTCCACACAAAGGTTCTTTATAGGATATGGCAAGCATTATAAAAATATGATATCCTTTAAGGGGACCTTAAAAAGCGGAATCGTAAGTAACAATCCGCGCACTCCATGTTGAATTTTTTTTGATTACGAGGAATCTCACTAACCAAACTCTTTTTTTTAATACAAATAGTATAC
>PYCK01000215.1 GCA_009649835.1 Candidatus Methanocomedens sp.
ATATATTATCGCTATAATTATTTAGCACGATATCATTTTACAGTTATTATAAAGCATTGATCAACAAAAATTTGCACCGGTTTCGGTTTGCACCGGCATAAGTCCAGATAATATGAGTATGCAATAAATGCCAAAATAACTGTATTTTAAAACAGTGCCAAAATATACAGATCTATTATTCGAAATGGCTGTGATTTAACATGGAAAGAACAAAAATCATACTTGACGAAAATGAGCTTCCAAAGCAATGGTACAACATACTGCCCGACCTTCCGACTCCCCTTGAACCGCCACTGAATCCAGCGACCAACGAGCCTATCGGGCCGGACGACCTTTCACCCATATTCCCAATGGGTCTTATTAAGCAGGAAATGAGCCAGGACAGGTACATAGACATTCCTGAAGAGGTAAGGGATATTTACCGCCTGTGGAGACCTTCTCCCATATACAGGGCACACCGCCTGGAAGCTGCCCTCAAGACGCCTGCCAGGATCTATTATAAAAATGAAGGAGTAAGCCCTCCAGGCAGCCATAAGCCCAATACAGCTATCGCCCAGGCATATTTTAACAAGAAAGAGGGTGTAGAACGCCTTTCCACCGAAACCGGAGCAGGACAGTGGGGCAGTGCCCTGTCTTTCGCTTGCTCTTTATTTGACCTGGAATGTAAGGTATATATGGTCAAATCAAGTTTTTACCAGAAACCCTACCGTAAATCCCTTATTAACCTGTGGGGTGCTAATGTCATACCCTCACCCAGCACCGAGACACAGGCTGGCAGGTCTATCCTTGAAAAACATCCTGATACTTCAGGCAGTCTTGGGATTGCTATCAGCGAGGCTGTGGAAGATGCCGCAACCCATGACAATACCAAGTATGCACTGGGTAGCGTGTTGAACCACGTTATGCTGCACCAGACAGTGATCGGCCTGGAAGCGAAACTGCAAATGGATATGGTAGAGGATTATCCGGATGTTGTTATTGGCTGCGTGGGTGGAGGTAGTAACTTTTCAGGTGTTAGCTTCCCATTTATTCGCGATAAGATCAAGGATAACAAGGATGTTGATATTGTGGCTGTGGAACCAACGGCTTGTCCCACCCTGACAGGAGGAGATTTCAGGTATGATTTCGGGGATACGGCAGAAATGACACCACTGCTTAAAATGTATACACTGGGACATGACTTTGTGCCGCCTCCAATACATTCAGGCGGGCTGAGATACCATGGTGATTCCCCGATCATTAGCCAGCTGTATGCGGATGGTATAATGAGGGCTGTGGCATACCACCAGACCGAGATATTTGATGCTGCTACGACCTTTGCCAGAACAGAGGGAATTGTACCTGCACCGGAAGCGGCCCATGCTATCAAGTGTGCTATTGATATGGCCCTTGAGTGCAAGAAGACTGGCGAGGAAAAGAGCATCCTGTTCAACTTTAGCGGTCACGGCCATTTTGATATGGCTGCATATGACACCTATTTCAATGGTGAAATGACAGACGAATAATATGAGATGGATGCCTGACAGGTATCCTTCCCATAACTTTTTAGTTTTTGACTACCCTTTTAGCCTGAATATATTTGAAATTCATTGAGAAGATTTTCGGGAAAAAGGAAGAAGCACCTTCCAAACTGACTCTTAAGTTCAATGAGCTTGCGGTTTGGCTGGAAAAGGAGGGCGAGAGTACATTTGCTGGGCTTGGGGCACATATCGGGCATAAGTATTCTGAAATCAATACTGCCCTTGTGGACCTTTCTGAAGCTAAAGAGCGCCTGGTGGATGCGTCTTTTGGTGAGAAGGTATATAAGCGCTTAGCCAAGGCGGGCGCATCCAACCGGGATAATCTTGTAAAGAACCTGGATATTATTATAGAGAAGATTGCAATCCCTGAGGATGCGGACCCGTCTGAAGCATACCAATTCCACCTGGATGCTAAATCTGTGTTGAATACTTGCCTTGAGAACGCTGTCAGGAGCCAGCAGTATGTCAAGGCACTTTTTCCTGAGGAATATAAGGATATCTGGGGCGGGTTGAAGCACCTGGATGTCCTGCTGGATGAGCTTGTTGCCCCTATCAATGAGGTGAAGGATGAACTGGAGGCATATGATAAGCTGCCCGGGGATATTGAACAAATCAGGCAGATGCAGCAGCAGATTCCGGCAGGGCAGAAGAATATCAATGAGCTCACTGGCAAGTACGAGACATTGAAGGTTGAACTGGGCTCTGAAGAGGCGAGGCTGGAAGAGGTTGAGGCGGGTGATGAGTTTACCCACGCACGGGAGCTGGAAGGGCAGGCCCGAACTCTTAAGGGTCAGGTATCTGAGGTTGATTCGAACCTGGCGGGTTTGTTTGCTCCGCTGTCCAAGGCTCTTTCCAGGATGGAGAAACAGGATGGGAGCGCTCGGCATATTATGTCTGCTGATAGCAGGAAGGTCCTGAAGATACTGAAAGATGAGCCGGTGTCTGCGCTTGATATTGACCTTACTGGTTTTTTGGTTGAAATGAAGACCAGGGTTGAGGATGGGAGTCTGGGTCTTAAGCAGCAGAAGATGAACAAGACGCTTGAGCAGATCGATAGGTTGGTGGGGACTGATGTCCTGTCAAGGCTTAAAAGTCAAAGGGAGGAATATTCTTCTGAACTTGCGGGTGTGCGGGGGGAGCTAGAGGGACTTACTGTTTACAGGGAGAAAACACAGGTTGAAGATAGGATCTCTGAGTGCCGGAATGTGATGGATTCTACCGGGCAGAAACTGGATGCTGAGAAGAAGGAAGTTGCAAGGCTGAAGAAGGAAGTTGAGGAATTGAAGTCAGGGTTGGATTCTGATCTGAGTGAGATTTTCGGGAAGGATATTGAAGTGGTGTATTGATCGGAAAGATATGAAAAAAGGTTTGGCGCCCATAATGGGCGCTAAATATACAATTAATAGTGTTACTCCTTTCCCTAACCTATACTTGTTATCTTCACATTGTCGACATTTCCGTCTTCAAAGGAACTGCTGACCTTTACTTTGAATCGAATCATGAAATTCGGTCCCATGTAATCGTCGCCTAAGGGGATTTCTCCAGAAATCCACATATTTTCATCCAGCCCGGAATAAGTCCTACTTGTCCCATCTATAGAATCCATTTCAGTCCAGGAAGTGCCACTGTTATTGGAGATTTCAAGTTTTATGTATTCGCCATCATCCCAACTACCCTCTATAAACCAATCGAAAGTAAGCGTAGCATTTGTTTTTCCACTCAAATCAATAGCATTTGCCATAGTCAAGGTCGCATCTGTGGCCCTACCGTCAACCTCGGCTGAATGTGTGCCGTATGTTGCTCTTTGGCTAGAGACAAACCAATCATTTTGGCTATCTTGCACCCAGTTTCCAAACCCTTCTTCGAAACTATCCTGAAATACTACAATTTCTGCTGATGGTTCATTCACTGTGACTACAAGTGTGTCTGAAGCTGACAAACCAGCGTCATCTGTTACTGTAAGGTTTACAGTATAAGTGCCTGCTGTGGTATATGTATGATTTACCGTTGTGCCGGTTGCCTCTTCGCCAATACCATCGCTCGCATTAAAATCCCAACTATAACTTGCAATGCCGACATTATCGGATGAACCAGTTCCATCGAAGAACACCACGTCATCAACAAGAACCGACTGGCCTGAACCAGCATCTGCTACTGGGGCATCATTGTCAGTCACAGTTATGCTGTACGTTTCTGAAACTGGATCAGTGGCAGTATTTGATGCGGCATCCCAGGCAGTGATGTTATATGTTATCGTCCCAACTTGATCTGAAGCAACAGGAACGTCTCCACTCCAAACATCGGTGCTGATTTCAGTCATTGCAACAGTAATTTCCCCGGTTCCGATCGGTGTGTAGTGCACTGCTGCGCTAACAACATCCACATTATCGGTTATGTTTGCGTTTATTGTTACAGGTTCGCCTGTCGTACCAGTCGTGTTTCCTGTTGCACCTGATATCACCGGATACACTGTATCCGGTGCAGTTACCGTAACATTGGCTGTAGAGATTGGGCTTATGCCACCATCACCGTCTTTTACTTGCAGGGCAACAGTATAGGTCCCTGCAGAAATATAGGTGTGTGATGGGTTGGTTAAATCTATGCTGCTTTCATCTACGGAAAAGTTTACCTCATCATATTCAAAGTCCCAATCATAGGTAAGATTGTCTGCTGTACCGGGGTCGGTTGCATTTCCACTGAAAGTAATAGAAACGTTCGCCGAACCTGAATAGGGTCCGCCTGCATTCGCCAAAGGTGCAACGTTATCGATATTTGCGGTAGTTGTACTTGTATTTGTGCCCCCAACATTATCGGTAACGGTTAAGGTGACAGTGTAGGTGCTGTTATCTATGTAGGTATGATTCGGGTAGATACCAGTTCCTATACCTCCATCTCCAAAGACCCATTCATAAGATACGATGCTTCCATCTGGATCAAAAGAGCCTGAACCATTAAAGCTTATTGCTGCCCCTTCATCACCTAAATAAGGACCGCCACCATCAGCTGTGGGGGGTTCATTAGGTGCAGATGCATAGTTCAATGCAGCATGGGCGTCCACAATACCATGTCCATATTGTGGGTCCCAGCCAGCTGAACCTTTGTCTTCTGCTGTAGATTGCAATACCTCCCTGACATCGTCTGGGGTTGTGGCAACACCGGCAGATATCACCAGGGCGGCTACTGCTGAGACATGAGGCGTGGCCATAGAAGTTCCAGAGAAGAACCAGTAACCAAAATCACGGGGATTTTTAGTATTTGGATTGAAAGTATTTTGAAGGACACCATCGTCATAACCATCTTCATTTTGGTCTACTGATAAATCACCACCAGGTGCCACGATATCCAGAGCATAACCATTATTTGAATAGCTGGCTCGTGTCTCATCATATCTGGTAGCACCTACAGCGATACATTTTTCATATGCAGCCGGATAACTGACTTGACTGGCAGCATCATTACCTGAGGCACACACAATGGTAACTCCACTATTATGTGCATAATCAAGTGCGTCTTTTAAAGGTTGTCCTGGATCATATCCAGGCGGCCAACCCAGACTCATGCTGATTACATCTGCACTATTGTTAGTTGCAAAATATATTCCATCTACTAATTGGTCTAACGTTCCAGATCCTATTTTATTTAGAACCTTTACAGGCATTATTGTGCAATTATAGGCAACTCCTGCGACTCCTACCCCATTATTGGTGCTCTGAGCAATGGTTCCTGTCACATGGGTCCCATGGGAATTGTCATCATTTGGATGGGCATCATTATTGACAAAATCATAGCCTGCTACAAAATGTGTATTGGCAAGATCTGGGGCTATTCTATAATATCGTCCATAATTTTCATATGCAACTCCCGTATCTAGGACAGCTACAATCACACCTGTTCCATCTGAAATATCCCAGGCTGCTTCCATATTAATCCCGCCGTAATTATCATTATCAAGATGCCACTGATATGAATAAAGTGGATCATTGGGTGTCATAAAAGCATGGGCAATAGAGTTTACTACAGCATATTCCACATTCGGGTTTCTATTATATT
>PYCK01000216.1 GCA_009649835.1 Candidatus Methanocomedens sp.
ATGAATATTCCTCCCCTCCTCCACCTCCCATTGCGTTAGAAAAATTTATCATTCCAGATAATAATATTAGCATAATCTTAAATGAAGGAGTTTTTTTGAAATGACCAGAGTAGAAGTACTATTGGACGAGAACCGAACATTCCATCCTCCGGAAGAAATAGTTAAACAGAGCAATGTCAAACAGTGGATGGACGCCCATAACATCCCAAATCTCGAATCACTTTATGAGCGCAGCCAGGACATCGAATGGTTCTGGGGCGAAGTACAAAAAGACTTAGTAGAGTGGTACTCACCCTACGACAAAGTCCTGGACGATTCCAAAAAACCCTTCTACCACTGGTTCACCAACGCCAAATACAACATCGTCCACGACGCCCTCGACCGCCACATCGGTACACCCACAGAGAACAAGGTAGCCTACATATTCGAATCCGAACAAGGCGATGTGACCAACCTTACATACCTGGAACTGTACCACGAGGTTAACAGGCTGGCCAATGGCCTCAAAGAACTGGGTGTGGGTAAAGGCGACAGAGTGGAAATATACATGCCCATGATACCTGCCCTGCCCATAGCCATGCTGGCATGTGCAAAGATCGGTGCAGTACACAGTGTGGTGTTTTCAGGTTACTCTGCCAATGCACTAAAAGACAGGATTATCGATTCAGGTGCAAAGACCTTGATAACTGCCGATGGTTTCTGGAGAAAGGGGAAGGTCATCAACTTAAAAGCAGAGGCAGACAAAGGAGTCGAGGGTACTAAGGTCAATAATACAATTGTCTACAAATGGGCCAAATGCGATGTTCAAATGGGAGAACACGACCTGTGGTGGCATGAGTTGACAAGTGACCAGCCATTAGAATGCGAAACCGAGATAATGGATTCGGAAGATCCCCTCTTTATCCTGTACACTTCAGGTACTACAGGTAAGCCAAAAGGCGTTTTACATGTTCACGGCGGATATGCTGTAGGAATTTCATTCACACTTAAATGGGTCTTTGACCTGAAACCAGATGATATCTGGTGGTGTGCTGCTGATATCGGATGGATTACCGGACACAGCTACATTGTATATGCCCCGTTAATACTTGGCGTGACCTCATTGCTTTATGAAGGTGCTCCTGCCCATCCACAGCCGAACAGGTTATGGGAAATGATCGAACGGCACAAGGTAAGTGTACTTTATACCTCACCCACATCCATCAGGATGCACATGCGCTTCGGCGACGAATGGACCCGGAAAAACAATATGGAAAGCCTGCGGCTCCTGGGCAGTGTAGGTGAACCCATCAACCCCGAAGCCTGGATATGGTACTATGAGAACATCGGCAAGGGACGGTGCCCGGTAATGGATACCTGGTGGCAGACCGAGACAGGTAGTTTTGTAATATCCCCGCTGCCCATCTCGCCCACAAGACCCGGTTCTGCAGGAAGACCATTACCCGGTTTTAGCGCCCTGGTACTTGGCCATGACGGCAACCCTGCCATAAATGAAGGAGGCAGTTTGGTTATGAACAGTCCCTGGCCAGCCATGCTGCGTACCCTCTACCATGAGTCCGAGAGGTATGAAGAGCATTACTGGAACAAAGCCGGCGAATTCATATCAGGGGATATTGCCAGGATAGATAGTGACGGTTATTTCTGGGTACAGGGCAGGGGCGATGACGTATTGAACGTATCAGGTCACAGGATAGGCAACTCAGAAGTGGAATCTGCACTGGTCAGCCACCCACATGTCAGTGAAGCAGCGGTGGTAGGCCGTCCCGATGACATCAAAGGTGAGTGCATAACCGCATTTGTGGTGTTAAAGATCGGAGTTGAACACAGTGAAGACCTGTTACAGGAACTAAGGGGACACGTGGCCGAAGAGATCGGGAAGATCGCCAGGCCGGACACGATATACTTTGTTAACGACCTCCCAAAGACCCGAAGCGGTAAGATCATGCGCAGGGTAGTGCGTTCTGCCCTCATATCAAAGGAAGTAGGAGATATCTCCACCCTGTCCAATCCTGAAGCTGTCCATGAAATTGAAGTTGCACTGCAGAACAATAATAAAAACCATGGATAGTATATACTTACCATTGCAGGATTTAGGATAAAATTTGTTTTCAGCAAGTATAAATATTTAAATATCAAACATATTTAGTACTTATGAAACTCTGTCCCAGCGGCATTGCATACCTGGATAAAATATTAGGTGGTGGCCTGCCAAAACCATCATTGATCCTTATCGCAGGCAGCGCAGGTGTCGGGAAAACCACCCTGGCATTACAATCATTATCAGCGGCGGCTGCGAACGGTGAAAAAGCACTCTATATCCCCATCACATCCCAGTCAGTGGAAAAACTGATGGACTATTTACACAATTACACCTTTTTCAATGACAATATCATTGTCCATCCTGTCGATCGCTCCACTGCTGAAAAGGACCCGCTGACCATACTTCTTGACATAGGTACCATAATGGCCTCCGTCAATCCTGACCGGGTAGTGCTAAACCCGCTGACTACGCTGGGTTTCGGCTTCCCTGTCAGTGAGATCCGCCGCTTTTATTATTCCTTTGATGCAATGCTGCAGGACTGGTCTGCCCAAACACTGGTAACAGGCGAATTGAGCAGGCAGGAAGTCCACAATTCGATCCTGTCCCATATTACAGACGGTGTGATATACCTGGACCAAAGAACGATCGGGAACAGGACTACCAGGAAGATGGATATAATCAAAATGCGGGGTGGGGGTGAAACATCTGATATTACCCGATCTTGTGAGTTCAAGATCGAAACAGAAGGTATCCGTATCTTCCCAAAACTTGAACCTGTAATAAGCGACCGGCAATTAGGCAATCACCAACTGTCAACCGGGGTCAGGGGACTTGACAGCATGATGCATGGAGGGATACCTTCCCAATCCACAGTACTGGTCATAGGGGGACCAGGGACGGGTAAGACACTTCTTGGGCTGCAGTTCATAATGGCAGGACTAAAACTGGGTGAACCTGGAATGATCATACTGTTCGAGGAACGCGAAGACCAGTTGATATATGAAGCATCCAGGATGGGATGGGACCTTAAGGGGTTCATGGATAGTGGCCTGCTTAGGATAATCTATGCATATCCCAGGGATATTTCACCTGACGAACACAACCTGGAGATTAAATCGCAAGTGGAGGACATTAGTGTAAAACGATTGCTATATGATGGGGTCTATAACCTTGAATCAGTCATACCAGATCCAGTAGAATTGAGGGAACATATCAGGTTGCTCAGTGATTTTTTAAAATACAAAGGCATCACCGTTATGTTGACCAACGAGGTATCAAAGAAAATTGCACCTGGTAACATACCTGATATGAGTATATCATCCATAGCTGATGCCATTATCATGCTTAATTTTACAGACGGACAGAACAGGTTTGACCGTACCATGTCAGTTCTTAAGCTAAGGGGAAGTCACCATGACCTGTCAGTAAGGAGATACATTATCGGGGATCATGGCATCGAAATAGTCCCGAAAGGATTTGATGGAATTTAATGTTATTCGGGAACGAACTTGGTACCGTAATAGATCATACCCTTTTCACTTTCCT
>PYCK01000217.1 GCA_009649835.1 Candidatus Methanocomedens sp.
CAGTATAAGGATTAATAAATTCGTGAGATATAATTATGGATGGTTAAATTATGGATGGCTATTATATATTTCTAATTCTGCTGGCGGTCTACTTATCAGGACTTGTCGGCATTGGGTGGTACTTTAATAAGAAACAAAAATCAGTGACTGATTTCTGGCTTGCAGGAAGGGAGATAGGCCCGAAAGCCATCGGTTTCTCAGCAGCAGCCTCCTGGCTCACTGCCGGTGGGATTTTAGCTGTTATCGGGTTCTATATGCTCAGCGGCATGGGCTCGATATGGGGTTTTGTCGCCCCGAACATCCTGGCACTGCTTATTATAGCGATGCTTGTGGGCAGGATAAAGCACCTGCCTGCCATTACCCAGCCCGAACTGATGGAACAAAGATACAGCAGTACGATCAGGGCACCCCTGGCATTTATCATAGCTATTGTAATGATACTCTTTGCAGTGGCAGACATCAAGGGACTGGCCCTTGTACTCCAGGTGTTCTACGGGCTTGACCCGCTGTACGCTGCTTTAATCGTTGCTGTGGCAGTATCCATATATGTGACCCTTGGCGGGCTTTCGGCAGTTGTCTGGACCGATGTTGTGCAGTTCTCGTTCCTGGCACTGTTCACCATTGCCATGGCCTTTTTCGCAGTGGGTGCCGCAACTTCGGGTGCTGTTGACGGCGCATCCCTCAGTGTTACAGAACTGTTCGGTAATGTTGATTCCACATGGTGGAACCCCTTATCCATCGGTATTCCAATGGTGCTTATCTTTATAGTCGCCATCATCCCGGGCTGGATGACAGAACAGGACCCGTGGCAGAGGGTCTGGGCAGCCAGGGATAAAAGATCGGCCCAAATAGGAATGGTGATGGCTTCGATGCTGATATTCGTAGTGTTTGCTGCATGTGCGGTGATCGCCATCGGGCTAAATGCTGTCTATCCAGAGATCGCAGAGATGGGATTTCCGGCAGGAATGGCACTGGCCGAACCGGCACTGCTTGATTTTATTAATAGTAATTTCTCACCCCTCTTGATTGCCTTAAGCGCCATAGGTCTTGCGGCAGCGGCAATGTCGTGTGCAGATACCTTTGCCACATCAGGGGCTTCATGTCTTTCCCGCGATCTGTACCAGAGGTTTGTTAAGCCTGATGCTACTATGAAAGAGATGCTGATCGTAAACCGCATAAGTGTGCTATTGATCGTGATATCGGCGACCATTGCATCATTTTTCATTAACAGTATTATTGATGCGATCCACATTGCCACTTTCATTGCAAGTGCGTCATACTTCTTCCCGCTTATGGGCGGGCTGTTCTGGAAGCGGGCCACAAAGGAAGGGGCACTGGCAGGAATGGTGGTGGGTGCTGTGGCACAGACTGCACTTGTGGTTATTGACCTGGCAAATACACCGTTCATGGCACCGCCGTATCTCCAGACTTTACATCCGGCCCTGATGGGCCATGGCGTGATCGTGGGGCTGTCACTGGGTGCGGTGACATTCTTTGGTGTGTCCCTGCTGACCAGTCCTTCAAGTGTTGTGAACCTGGCCCCGTTCTTCAAGGATGAGGCTGAGAAACTGGAACTGCATGGGGTGGAGAAGATTGATGAATCTGACCCCGAATATAAGAGATTCCTTGGCAGGATCGATGAGAAGGTTACGGGTGAGCGCACACACCTGCACCTGAACATTACAGCTTCTAAAGCCCTGGACTGGAATAAAACGGTTGAGAAACTGAAAGGTAGTTACCCGGCATGGGTCACTCCTGCTGGTCCGGACTCTGTATACAGGCTGACCCACCCGGATATGTTATCCTGTGTGTCTATGACCAGGGGAAGCGATGATAATGAGATATGGATAGCTGCAGAGCCCAGGGTGGAGTCTGCCAAGGCCCTGAAAAGGGAGCTTTTTACTGCTTATGGTGAGGTGTCCAGTGTGCTTGAGCAGATGGGTGTAGGGCCGGGAGTTCCCGGACCTGGGAGTTAACTGCAGTACGAAAGTGATTTCGGGAATATGGGGGAGCGTGGGCTTTCCTGTACTCCCGGTTTTTTTTATGTTCTACAGGAAAGAGTAATTAGGTGATATTGTCATCTATGTATTGAACACCAATGGATGATAAAAACAGGTTCATTCTGATCATTGTTGTGGCCATTGCCAGCCTGATGCTAATGGTTGGCGGTCCGGTGGTGCTGATGTACCTGGACAATGCAGGGCAAAATAATATAGATGACAGTAATAAAAAGCAGAATTCGTGGTTCAACGGCTCACAGTACATCAACAGTTCTGAGAACTGGGCCTATATCGACCTGAGCTTTCCAGGCGAATATGTGGGAGCAAGCTGGGATGTAAGTGTCTTCGGGGTGGAAGGGGACAGCCGTGTGTATATATATTCAATGGAATCCGATGTCAACTCTTCTGTCAATGGGGTCAAGCTGAACCTTGAGAACAGCCAGATACAGTGGTTCGATTGTTTTGATATCGTGGTATCAGTCAGGAACGAGACTCAGAATGAACGGGTCTGTCTGGATGAGGTCGAGGTCAGGTAACGCATTAACCGGTAAGTATTAATTTCCCCTCTCTCCCAGCTATAATGACTTTCAGTAATGCGCAGTATTAACCAGGCCAGGATTTGCAATTCATTCCAAGGCCCTCAAGGACATAGTGCACTGTCCCGGAATTGACATGATCAGGTATCACCTTCATCAAACCTGTCATTGACAATTCATTCCGGCACTTACTCATGCTTTTCTACATGAATATGATACTTACTCCGGGCAGAAGAGATTCCTGAGTGTGTATGTTCGTGGATATGCAGATGTACATGCCCATCCCCACCTTTCATTGTTTCTGTCAGGTTCGTAACCGCACCTTCGATCGAAAGCGGAAGCACATCACACGGATAATCGAAACACCGGAGTATCTCAAAGAGCTGCGTGATCACAGGCACATCCAGACCGATCTTCACAAGCATTTCTGTATCTGAAAAAATATCACGGGTCGGCCCGTCTGCGATCACGGTCTTGTCCAGGACAATGACCCGTTCTGCAAGTTCGGGAATTGCATTCACATCATGTGTGATTATCACCAGCGTTTTTCCTTTTTCTTTAAATCTTCTGAGAATCTCTATCAATTCCCTCCTGCTTTTCGGGTCCAGGTTGGCAGTAGGTTCATCCATGGCAAGTATCTCAGGTTCCATCGAAAGTACAGTGGCAAGTGCAGCCCGCCTCTTCTCACCCCCGCTGAGATGGTGCGGGACCCTGTGCTCATATCCGGCAAGTCCGACCATTTCAAGAGCATCCTTTACCCTTCGCTGCACCTCCTCCTTATCCAGACCGAGATTGATTGGGCCAAATGCCACATCATCACCAAGCAGGGGCATAAACAGCATATCATCAGCATTCTGGAATACGATACCGATCTTTTTCGGCATCTCATGTATCTTTTTCGGATCAACTGATTCATCGAGTATCCTGACAGACTCACGTGATTCAGAGCTATGCAGTATGCCGTTCAGATGGAGCAGTAATGTGGATTTACCTGCACCGTTCGGACCGATGAGCGCCACAGATTCACCTTTTTCGATCTCGAACGAGACATGCTCAAGCGCAACCGTCCCGTCATTATATGTATAGTCCAGATCTTGAATTTTAATTGCAGGCATCACGCGCCCTCCAGTGTACCGTACCATACTGCAACCTGTACAAAAATAGCAAACCCACAGACCACTACTGCATTGAGCCAGTCCTGTGGTCTAAGAGAAAATTCATGCATTGTAGTAACCTTTCCTGCATACCCTTTTGATCTCATCGCATAGAAGACTCGTTCCGCCTGTTCATAGCTCATCACAAAGAGTGTTGCGATCGCTTTACTAAGCGTGGTTATTGTATACAGGTTCGATCCCCTTTTAAATCCCCGTGAGGTTAAAGAGCGCTCCATTAGCATAAACTCATTAGATAGCACAAAAATATATCTATAAGTGAATGCAAGCATCTGCACCAGTTTGTTTGGTAGATGCAGGTCTTCGAGTGCCTTGATAGTAATATCCATCCGGGAGGTCCCGATCATCGGAAATATCAGCATTACCGCTGTAAGTGCTTTGATCACGATCATAACAGCAAATTCAACCGACTCGATGCCCCTGAAGTTCAGTGTAATGCTGCCAATACGTGCTATTTCAACCCCTTCACCTATAATCGTAAAAGGGAGAATAATAAGGAAAGGCATCAGAAATAGAAAGACCCATTTCAATCGTCCCACGACAAAGGAAAATGGAATCCTTGATATATAGACCAGGATAATGGCAAAGAGCATACTTATTATGACCAGTTTGAGATCATATAGAAGCATGATCGAAAATATCAGCGCAAGTATGGAAATAACCTTAAGGCGGGGATCCCATCTATGGATCGGTGAGGATAATCCTGCATATATATCGATTTCTGATATCAAATCGATTCACTTCTTGTAGTATATATTATTTAATATTATGCTTGTCCGATTTCGTCATACACTACGGACAAAGTCCGGGGTCTTTAGTAAATCCGGATAATGAAAGGATTTGCTGAATCATAATCTTTTTTTAATACTCAACATTTCCGGTTTGACTATTGCAAAGAATCCGGCGATCACTCCGGTAAAGATAGCCTCGACCAGGATGACCGGGATATGTGCAGCCACAACAAACGTTGTCACTTCAGTAAACTCTTCACCGGTTACCAGAAGTTCAACCGCAAGCAATAATACGGCAAGTGCAACTGCTGTTCCTCCCGCGATCGCACCGAATAATATCTCATTTTTACTTATTCCAACATTAAGCTTCATTCCGGCTTTGAATATTAAAAAGGATATTAATGCAGGCACGCCCATATTAACTGTATTGATCCCGATCGTTGTAACGCCGCCATGCTGGAATAGGAAGGCTTGCATCACAACCGCTATAAAAATACAGGGATAAGCGAGTATTCCAAGCGTCACACCTGCAAATCCACTCAATATCAGGTGAACACTTGTAGGTCCTGCCTGGAAATGGATCAACGACGCTACAAAGACCGCTGCCGTAATAACCGAGATTTTGGGGACATCATCTATTTTCATCTTACTGAGTGTATATGCCAGAATTGCTGCAGTGATCACCCAGCCGGATCCCCAAATCCACGGTGCAAGTATGCCATCTGAAATGTGTACCATATGCATCCCTTATTGTTTGTATTCCATATTTTTTCGTATCAGATTGTTGAATTGAAGTAATTAGTGTAATTCAAGCCAATCTTTGGATCATTGTGCTTTCATTTTTCGGGCAGAGAGATACGCTGCTATCCCGCCTATTCCGGCCAGGAACCCAAATCCAACAAGAACACTCAGGTATAGCGGCAGTTCTGCATTTTCAGGCTGTGAACCTGCAGTCAGGTCAAACTCAAGTTCACCCTTGTGTCCGGTGAGCTCCACTACCACTCTATAACTGGTAGTACCCAGTTCGGGTGCGAAATAATATAATCCATTTTCATCAGTCTTGCCTTCAAGGTATAGCTTTTCCTGTTCATCCCTGATAGAATATATCTCTACATCTGCATTGGGCATAGGATCCCCACCGCCGTACCATGCCTTTATCTCTACCTCTGATATCAGTTCACGTAATTGTACCCTGTGTGCGGATACGGAAGGTATCAATACCATGCACAAAACTAATACCAGTACCAGAAGACTCAGACTTTTAATAATTCTCATGTTATATTATCCTCCCTTTCAGCAACCATATCTTTATGGGACAAACCTATTTGACCATTGCCAGAGAGTGATCAATTTAATAAAAAGACCGACAGGGGTTGAATAACCCCTATTGATCTAAAGTCTATCCTACTTTCTCCTCAATACAAGGAAAAGTGCTGCAACCAACCCGGTTACTGCTAAAATGGCTCCAAAGCCAGGCGTGCTGGATGAAGACGTCTGCGCAGCGGCCTGTTTTGCCTCATCTGCTGCCTGCTGGGCCTGTGCTACTGCCTGCTGGAGTTCAGCAGATGAGCCCTGGGCTTCAGCAGGTGGAAACGCCTCAAGTACCGGAATGATGAACACACCTCTTACATTGCGCCCGCTGTCAGGTTCCATTGTGGCACCGACAAACCATATACCAGGTTCATCAAGTGAATACACGAACTCCCCGTTATCATTGGACTTGGTAACCCGTGTGAATACCATAGGTGGGTCATACGGGAACATTTCCTCTGCCAGTTCAACTATCTCTATGCCAAGATCCAGTGTATGGTATATTTCAATCTCTACAGATGCATCTTTAAGCGGCTGACCATTGTACATTGCTTGTCCGGAGAATACAAACCCTTCCTCCATACCATAAGGTCGCATGTATGGAAGGATCTCGGTCTGCTGATCTACCTCTGCATCCCAGCCTTCCCACATCTCTTCACCGCTGTGGATAACGGCTTTGGTGTAGTCTATCAGATTTTCGTCTTCATCCTCATATTTGACAAACACAACAGTATCGCCATCCTGGTCAACAGTGAACGAGGCTTTGTAGGCTTTAAATGTCCCAAGTTCTCCATCTTCGTTCATTCCATCAACCGTGATCTCTTCAGGCGTAAGTTGCTCAACAGTGCCGTCTGGTTTCATGACAGAAACCTCAGGTACAGAGGTCATATCAAATAATATATGCTCGTAGGGGTGTCCCCACATCATATATACTGTCTTTGTCTCTCCCAGTTCTGCAATATAATCTTCAGGTGCTACATCCCACACCGTATCCGCAGTATCACTGGGGAAGACCATAGTAAAATGTGCACTTGCCATGCCAGCAGATGCGATCAACAATAGCACTGCAAGCAGAGTTTTTATTAAATTTTCTTTCATTTCATCACCAATTGGTATTATTTATGCTATAAAAT
>PYCK01000218.1 GCA_009649835.1 Candidatus Methanocomedens sp.
CTTCTACTGCACTGACCTGATATATTCCACAATTGCTTTTGTCATATCATTTGTGGATGCCGAACCGCCCAGGTCGACAGTCCTTAAGCCCTTTTGAAGTACATTATCAACTGCTGATTGTACCAGTCCGGCTTTTTCAAATTCCCCTGCCCATTCCAGCATCATTTTTGCACTCAGGATAGCTGCCAGTGGATTGGCTATGCCCTTGCCTGCAATGTCGGGTGCCGAGCCATGTACAGGCTCAAACAGGGCATACTTATCACCAATATTTGCACTGGGGCACAGGCCGAGACTACCCACCAGTGCCGCGCAAAGATCACTGAGTATATCCCCGAACAGGTTGGTGGTTACTATCACGTCATATCTTTCAGGGTTAAGGACCAGGCTGTAAGCCATGGCATCCACCAGCATCTCATTATAGCGTACTCCGTTCTCATTGGCCACTTCGATACAAAGCTCCCTGAAAAAGCCGCATGACTTCAGTACATTGGCCTTGTGGACGATGGTTATACTATTCCCTCTCCCCTTTGCCAGCTTGCATGCAGTCTTTGCAATACGAAGGCATCCCTTCCTGGTCACCACACGAGTACTGCAGGCCCTGTTCTGGTTCACATCTTCTATGCCTGCGTAAAGTCCTTCGGTATTCTCCCTTACAATAATGATATCAAATGGTTTTGCGGGCTTGTAGGGAATATCCATTGTAATACCCAACGGCCTGAACGGCCTGATATTTGCATACAGGTCAAGTTCCTGCCTGATACGCAGCAGGACACTCTGGTAATTGGGGTCATTTGGTGTGGTAATGGCCCCGAACAGGATGCAGTCGCAGCTGCGCATTAATTCCAGGTCAGCATCATCCATTGCCAGGCCGGTGCGCTCCCATTTATCATATCCGACCTCTACAGGCACGGGTTCAAAATCCAGGTTCACAGCGTTCAATACATCGACAGCAGCAGGAATTACTTCCTTTCCTATACCGTCGCCCTCAATCACTGCTACTTTCATTGAAGTCCTCGTCCAGTCTGCTTACCAGCAGCCGTATAGCATCCACAATATCATATTCTGATGCCCCCCAGTGGACTACCACACCATCATGGCCGTTGATGTTGATAAGTCCGGTTTTCTTTGTCTGGCAGCATCTTGTAATAAAAGGTTTTGAAGGTTTGACAAATTCAGTCCTCAGCGGACACATGTTGATCTGTTTGTATGTATAATCAGGGAACCGCAGTTCAAATAGCTCTTTGGATATATCGCAGCCCACCAATAACGAACCGTCTTCAATATCATCGTCGGAGTCAAGGTACTTGCCGTTTAATTCAGATGCATTACAGGGGTACACTATTTTATCCCCTTCGAACTGCCGTATATCAATGAATGTTCTTTCAAAGACAATATTCAATTCACCCAGGATGCCACTATCTACAAGACGCTGGATGGCAAATGACAACCATGGGGGTTCGGGCGGGATGAGATCGATGATCTCGATCTTTATTACATCCAGCATCGTGGGTTTGTGTACAAAAGTTATGTGTTTGTCCCTGCCTGTGAAGATCACTGTGTTCACCGGACCTTTGCAATCCTCAATTGCCAGCAATATCAATTTGGTCCTGTTATGGGCATCATGTTCTGTCTTGTGTAGTATTACCTCTTCACCTTCTGCAATAATCTCCAGTGTTATGGGTCTTGTAAGCAGGGTGTCTGTCGGTTCGGTTTCTACCTTTATTATCTTGATATTCCCGCCAGGTAGATAAGCGATCATGTATTTTGTTGCAAAATAGATTGGAGCCTTTTTTTTCAATTTCTCGATGGGGTCCTCATATGAGATGCCTACCACCTTGTAATCTTCCGGAAATACCATCATTGTACTATTCCACCCTCAATTCTTTGCCTGTTTTTTCCTGTGCGCGACAAGGCCGCCGTCAGATAGTATCTCTTGCAGGAAATCTGGAAGTTTTGTGCCTTGATAGTCCTTTCCATTGCAATGTACCCTGCCCTGTCCCAGATCGACGGTGCAAATATCACCCTGTTCGCACCTGACATCTGCCTCGATGATCGGGAGACCCACATTGATGGCATTGCGGAAAAATATCCTGGCAAACGACCTGGCCACTACACATGATATGCCGGCATATTTCAAAGCCAGGGGAGCCTGTTCCCGCGAGGAACCACACCCGAAATTCTCACCCGCAACTATGATGTCACCGGGACTTACTTTTTTTGAAAAATCAGGGTCAATGCCTTCCATGGCATGTTCTGCGAATACCTTCATATCTGTGGTGCGAAGGTATTTCCCTGGGATTATCACATCAGTATCGATGTGGTCGGCAAATTTCCATACTTTGCCGGAAATATTCGGGTTCATTGAATCACTGATGCCGATATTATACATACAGTATATATATTTTTGTACTTGTCTGTGCCCTGGAGGTAATTAGATGCATAATGTATTTTCGTAATACATGCCCCTTAACCACTTCGTCCTCATTTACCTGTCACCTGGACTACCAGTTTCCTTGAACGTGATCTGTTATCCAGATCAATGAATATGATCTGCTGCCATGTTCCCAGTGTCATCTTCCCGTCCACGAAAGGCACGGTGAGGCTGGGGCCCATCAGTGATGCCCTTACGTGAGAGTGGCCGTTGCCGTCCCCCCATTTGAGGTTATGCGCATATTCCAGTCCCTTGGGCGCGATCCTCTCAAGTGCGTCCTGCAGGTCACTTACAAGACCTGGTTCATATTCAATGGTGGTCAGCGCACCAGTGGCGCCCGGCACGAATATCAATACTGAACCATTATTCAGCCCTGAATGGCTGATCTTCTGCTGCACCTGGCTTGTGATGTCGATGATATCTGAATGGCCCTTGGTATCGAATGTTATATATCCTGTAATGATTTCCATGACAATCACTGTGAAATATATAGATTGTACGCCTATATAAATATCACAAATATTCACAACACGTTAAATTTGGAGGTACCTGACCATTGACACTTCGACCATAAACACAATGATCATCGACGGATACGTAGACGAGCCCGCATGTTTAGGCGTCCCCCCTTACATTTCACCCTACCCGAGATACATTGCCGGCGCCATGATCGACCAGGGCATCCCCCAGGCACATATCCATTACATAACCATAGACCAGATACGCAAAGGCCAGGGCCATGACATCCTACAGGCCGCCGGATTAATAGTCATTATCGCAGGCATGACCGTGCCTGGAAAGTACCTGCGGGGAACCCCCATCAACCTATCAGAGATAGGCGATATAACCAGGGCGGCAGCCGGCACTCCCGTCATACTTGGCGGCCCGATCAGGCTGGGATACGCTATCCAGGGCGGCATGGCCGCCTCAGGGTTCGACATTACCGGGCTGACCCTGGCACAGTCAGATATCGAGGCTTTCGTCTATGACATGCTCGCTGCGGGTAGGGGATTGAAGGACCCGTACTCAGTAGACCACAGGGAGCGCACCACACAGGAGATCGCCAGGTGGGGGGTCAAAGGTGCGTTCATGATCGGGCAGCATCCGGACTACCCTCATGTTATGTGTGAACTCGAGACCTACAGGGGATGCGCCCGGCCTGACCACTGCTCCTTTTGCACCGAACCCTTCTATGGTGAACCTGATTTCAGGGAGGTTAAGGATGTAGTATCCGAGGTTGGGGCGCTGTATCATCATGGAGCCAGGTATTTCAGGATAGGCAGGCAGCCTGACCTGTTCTCCTATCATGCAAGGGACAGGGGCGGGGAACTGCCGGTACCAGACCCTGGGTCAATCGAACTGCTGTACAGGGGTATTCGTAATGCTGCGCCGGGATTGAAAGTCCTGCATATGGACAATGCAAATCCCGGTACCATTGCCGCCTATCCTGTGGAATCAGAACAGATCGCCCGGATTATCGTGAAATACCACACATCCGGGGATGTGGCGGCCATGGGTATGGAATCTGCCGACCCTGCTGTGGTCAGGGCAAACTGCCTGAAGGCCATGCCCGGGGATGTGCTGGAAGCAATCAAGCTGGTCAACCGGGTGGGGGACAGGCGTGGTGATAACGGCCTGCCCGAACTACTGCCGGGCCTGAATATCATCCATGGATTAAAGGGTGAGACCAAAGAGACCTTCGACCATAACTTCCGGTTCCTCAAGATGCTGCTGGATAGCGGTCTTATGGTCAGGAGGATCAATATCAGGCAGGTCATGGCATTTCCCGGCACTTCCATGTGGCAGGATGAAGGGGCAGGCAAATATCATGACCTGTTTATGAGATTCAAGGACAAGGTCCGCAAGGAGATAGACCTGCCCAATTTAAAGCGGTTAGTACCTGTTGGAACGGTGCTTAAGGGAGTGATGTGCGAGGTGCATGACGGCATCACCTTTGGCAGGCAGATGGCATCATATCCCCTGCTGGTGGGTATACCAGACAGGCTGCCCCTCGGACAGTTCATGGATGTTACAGTTACCGGGCACGGTCACCGGTCAATAACCGCAATACCGTATCCACTTGACATCAACAGTGCCGGGACCAAGCTCATAAGCCAGCTTCCGGGTGTGGGGAAAAAACGTACCAAGAATATTATCAGTGGAAGACCTTACAGGGATGAGGACGATCTTGCCGGGAAGCTGGGAGATGTAGAAGGAATTCTGCCGTTTATTAAAATAGAATGATAATTATTACTGCTTTATTGCACCTACAAGTTCGCTGATCTTGGATTTTATATCGCTGACCTGTTCCACGATTGTGCCGGTCACAATCATGTCCGCACCTGCTTTGACGAGCCTGGCTGCAACCTCTCCGGTACGAATGCCGCCGCCTACAATTACTTTTGTTTCTTCACCCACGGATTGCTTTACAGCACCCACCATGGCGGCCGGGATAGGGCTATCAGCACCTGAACCTGCCTCCAGGTAGATATAGTGCATGCCCATGTATTTGCCTGCCAGTGCATAGGCCACAGCCAGTGCAGGCTTTTTTTGGGGTATCAGCCGTGCATCCCCTACCCAGCCTACTGTACCGCCGGGCTCTATTATTATGTATGCCATTGAGATGACTTCGACACCGTATTTTTTCACAAGGGGTGCCCCCAATGCCTGGTTGGTTGTGATATAATTTACATCCCTGGAGTTTAGCAGGCTCATAAAAAAGATCGCATCTGCATGTACACTGACCCCGCCTGCACTGGCAGGGAACAGTATGGTGGGCAGGTCTGTGTGCTCTTTGATAGCTTTTAAGGTCTTATCCAGGACAGTACCGCCTGCACCTGTGGAACCTCCTACCATGATGGCATCAGTACCTCCTTCTGCGGCCTGTGCTGCCATGCTGCCTGCTATGTCAGGTGATTGGCTGTCAGGGTCTATCAGGGTCAGGTGTACTGCACCCTGGGTCTTCACGACATTATTGAGCTGTGCTTCGACGCTCATATTAACCGGGATCAAATGCTTCTGCTTTCTTTGGATTTCATTCGTAACTGTTTGGAATTGCATTTCCTGCACCTGGTGGACTTGACCGGGTTGCGGGCATTGCAGCTCATGCATATCTTCATGTGCAGTATATGTTTTTCAGCTTCTGGGAATCGTGCCATTAATGTTTTCTCCTTGAATTAATAATTTTGAAATCTATTTTGATTAATTAGATGTCTTACAATTTAATTAGTTTGAATGTATTAATCTGATAGGGGCATAGAAAGGTGATAATTGCTTTTAATGGTTTCGATGCGATACTTTGAAATAAAGAAAAGTGTATCTATACCACCCATATTATACAATCCATATGCGGGGATAGCCAAGCTAGGCCAAAGGCGCAGGACTTAAGATCCTGTTACGAAGGTATTCGTGGGTTCGAATCCCACTCCCCGCACTACTTACTCATCTATCTGGTCATTTATGTCCTCAGACGCAGCCATATACTGCTCATCCACCTGATGCGGCACCCAATTCCGGTAAAAAGATAGATTTATCAATTACCCTGATAACTATGTTGCAATTATGAGTGACCTGAAAATCCTTGTAGTAAACAACTACGGCCAGTTCTGCCACCTCATCCACAGGGCCGTGCGCGACCTGGATGAAGAGAGCGGTATTATTGCCAATACCCTAAGCAATGAAGAGATACTTGCAATGGAACCTGACGGCCTTATCATCAGCGGCGGGCCAAGCATAGACCGCATAGGCCGGGCCGAAGAGATGGTGCAGGAACTTGACCTGCCCATACTTGGCATCTGCCTGGGTCACCAGTTGATAGCAAGGGCCTGCGGCGGCGAGATTGCCACAGGACACAAGGGCGGGTATGCTGCCGTCCAGGTGGAGATAATAGATGAGGATGAAATATTGAAGGGACTGGGACCCAGCACCAGTGTATGGGCGTCCCATGCAGATGAGGTCACAGGCCTGCCGCCCGACTTCGTGCAACTGGCCCGCAGTGATGTGTGTGAGATAGAGGCCATGCGGCACAAGACCAGGCCGCTGTTCGGTGTGCAGTGGCACCCTGAGGTAAGCCATACCGAAAAAGGGGATGAGCTGCTCTTGAACTTCTTCAGGGTGTGTGATGAATATTGAACAGCCTGGTGATGGATACCGGGTATAAATTCAAGACTACAAAGGGAACACACCTGTTCCTGCATAAAGTGTATGAACAGGACGTGGAAGGTGTGAACTTTTTTATCGACGACAACAGGGACCCCTGCGGCATCGTTATACTTCGATTTATAGGGGTGGCCGACATCTCGGGGATGGACACACTGGCGAAACATCTTGAAGGGGAGCGGATGTACTTACCCCGTGACTGGCGGGTACAGTTTGTGGATTATGAGATGGTGTTTATTGAGTGTATAGAGTAGAGGGAAATAATCATAGGAATATTTCCCTGTTAGTTGAATATATAGCCTGTTTTTGCAGAAGTTGAAGGATTCACTGTGCTTTTAATTGCCCATGAGGGCGTGGCGTCTATTTGCACAAACGGGATTTTTCAAAGTAAATAACGCATAACCACTTTCCATTGGTTTTCCAGTTAATATCATTCCACTGTCAGCCACATCCAAAGCGGTATAAACCTGATACTCTTTCCTTTATGCTCCTCAACTGAATCGTAATCCCCGGTAATAACAAGCAGGTCATCACATTCCAGCTGGTCACTTGCCTTAACCAGGGCCCTGACCTCCCGCTTCTTAACATTAGCATCGTCAACATCCCTGCACACCTGTATCAACTGCTCAACCCTGCCCCCTGTTAGCACTACAAAATCAACCTCTTCTTGCTGCGGGTTCTTCCAGTAGAAAATATCTGTCAACGCCCTCTTGCGCCGCTCAAGCTCCAGGAATACCACATTTTCCATCTTCTTGCCATAATCCCTGGAAATCTCTGTAAGTCTGGCAAACCCCACATCACATAAATATACCTTGTGGATGGACAAATCCCTTTTCCTGATAGAATAATCGAATCTGGGCACAAGAAACACGAACACCGAATCCTCCAGCATGGATAGGTATGAGTACAGAGTATTTTTACTTGCCTTGATTCCCTTTGACTTCAGGGTCAGATACTGCTTATGCACGCTGAATTCTTTGGAGTATGAAACTGTCAGGGACTTTACAAGCCATTTGATCAACTGTGTATTTTTTATCTTATATCGCTCAACAACGTCCCTGTACACCACCAGGTTGAAATATTCATTTAATATCCGGAGTCTGGTTTCAGGATTTTCTTCCAGTATGATCTCAGGGAAGCCGCCGAATTCTAAATACTGGTCCAGCAATCCTTTCAGTAGCGATTTTTCCATTGAGCTCAATCTATTCGTGTCAAAACCCGGATGTTCCATTTCCAGGAATTCCTTAAAAGAGAAGGGCAGCAGGAGATAGGACAGCGTCCTGCCGCGAAGGGATGTAGATATCTCTCTACTCAATAACCGGGAACTGGAACCGGTAAGATATATTTCAAAACCTTCATCGTGCAGGGAGCGTACTGCAATCTCCCAGTTATCTATCATCTGTGGTTCGTCAAAGAAAATAATGCACTTTTTGCTTGTTGAAGCCGGATACAGCTGCCAGTGTATTTTTATGATATCCCTGATCTCCTTGAAACGTACATCCACAAGTCTCGGGTCTTCAAAGTTAAGATACAGGATGCGTTCCTTTTCAACCCCGGATGCAATCAGTTCACCAATCTTTTTAAACATGTACGAGGTTTTCCCAGCCCGCCTTGGACCGATAATGGATTTGATCTTATTGCTTTTGTTTACTTCCAGTTCTCTATCTGCCAATTCGGGTAGTGCTCTTTTCTGGAAGTCCAGCAAATATTCCTGTATCTCTAAATGGTCCATGATCAATTAAGAGGGAAATAAAGATATAAATATTTCCCTGTTAGTTGACCTTATTCCATAAAATATAGGTAAATTCTTACTTCATAAACTCCAATACCTCATTCATGCAGCTCACAGAAAGAATCTTAGCAGGCAAAGGGGATATCAAAGCCGACACCATCCTCGAACACTGCAGAATAATCAATGTCAACACCAAAGAGATCCTCAACGCTGACATCGCCATCCAGTCAGGTTACATTGTCGGTATCGGCGACGTATCAGGCCTGAGAGATGCAAATACCAGGATCATCGACGTAAACCACTACTACGTATGCCCTGGCCTGCTGGACGGGCATGTCCATTTCGAATCCAGCATGGTCACCCTGTCCCGGTTCGCACGAAAAGCACTGGAGCACGGCACTACAGGCATTGTTATCGACCCGCACGAGATAGCAAATGTACTGGGCAGGCAGGGCATCGAACTGGTACTGGAAGAGGCAAAGAGCCTGCCACTGAACATCTTTGTTGCCGTATCCTCGTGCGTACCTGCCACGCCTTTTGAGACATCAGGTGCTTCCCTTGACGCCGCCGATGTGCGCTCACTGATCGATAATGAGATGGTAGTGGGACTGGGTGAGGTAATGGATTTCCCTGGCGTATTAAGCGGCGATGCCGGCAAACTGGCCATGATACAGGCGGCCCGGGAGCGCAGGCTGGTAGTAGACGGGCATGCGCCAGGCTTAATGGGGCCTGACCTGTGGGGTTATATGGCAGCCGGTATTTCCAGTGACCACGAATCCCTCACCTACGAGGAGGCGCTGGAGAAACTGCGCCTGGGAATGAAGCTGATGCTAAGGGAAGGTTCGGCAGCAAAATGCCTTGAAAATTTCCTGCCTCGTTTGCTGGAGGAAGGCGTATCCCTGGAGAACGTGTTCTTTGTTACCGATGACAAGCACCCCGAGGATTTGCTGGCAGGCTACATGGACGCAATTGTGAGAAAAGCCATTGCCCTCGGCCTGGACCCCCTGGATGCAATATCCATGTGTACCATAAACACAGCCCGGCATTACCGTATCGACCACCTGGTGGGTTCCATCAGCATAGGCCGCAGTGCTGACCTTGTCATCCTTGACGACCTGGAAGAATTCAGTATACATTCAGTGATCGCCGGCGGTACTACTATTGCCCCAATTGAGGCACAGATACCTGTTTTCAATTACCCTGATCATGTACTTGATACGATCAGGTACAGGGAGATAAAGCCACAAGACCTGCAGTTAATTTATGCACCGGGTAGCAGCGTATCAGTAAATGTGATCAAGGTTTTTCCTGACCAGATATTTACAGAGAAGGACAATGCAAAACTTGTTACTGACGGGTCAGGTGTGCTGCTGCCTGATGCAAACAGGGACATCCTCAGTACGGCCGTTATCGAGCGCCATGGTAAGAATGGTAACATCGGACAGGGATTTGTCAGTGGGTTTGGCCTGAAGTCGGGTGCTTTTGCACAGAGCATCGGGCATGACAGCCATAATGTGGTTGTGACCGGAACCAACCATGCCGATATGGCACTGGCAGCAAATGCTATTAAGGAGATGAAGGGGGGCATTGTGCTGGTGCAGGATAAAGAGGTACTGGACAGCCTGTCGCTGCCCTTTGCCGGGTTGTTGAGCCCGGACCCAGTGGAAGAGGTGGCACTGGAGTTGGATGGATTGCATGGAACAATTAAGGAAATGGGGTGTACTCTGCCAGCGCCATTTATTACGCACTCTTTCATTGCACTGCCTGTGATTCCGAAGCTGCGACTGACAGACATGGGGCTGTTCGATGTAGAAAGATTTGAGATGATCGATGTTGTGTCTGGTAATGCAATAAGCTGAAATATCTTCATGAGAGCTTGTTAAACAACAGAAGCAATAGGATGTATTCTTTTAAATTAAATTTATGGTGAATCAGAAAAACAAATTGATCTGAAGATGGCGAAAATATTGATATGGAATGCGAAGTGTTGGGGTTGAAATTAGTATTATTTCCCAATCTCAGAATGATAACATAGGTTGTAGAGGTCCTTTGCCACAAGATTTAAATATAGAGTCATTGCAAACTGTTTACAAAAT
>PYCK01000219.1 GCA_009649835.1 Candidatus Methanocomedens sp.
CAAATTCCCTAAATATCAATAGTTGACAAAGATTACAAATAAGTAAACTATTGTAATATTTTATTTTTGTGGATTCATCCACATTTCAATAATGGTTTTTTTGTATTGAATACTTTTCGGAAGATGTTCGGTGCAGTTGTGCAGGTATACCAACCCGTCATTGTCACTAAAAAACTTAATGAAACTGGTAGAAATGTACCGATACCCTGGTTAGGAAATCAAAAACTTTAGGTCAGGTTTAAGTAAGAATGTAACTTAAATTATATCGTGAAAATGCCTGTGTTTAGCTAGTCACAACTGGCTAAATATTATTGATAAATAGGTGTGGTGTGTTTATGAAAGGTTTTACTGGAAAAATATTAAGAGTTGATCTCTCATCTTCAAACTATAAAAGCCAGGATCTTGATGAGAAGACCGCAAGAGAATTTCTTGGGGGACGAGGACTGGGTGCCAAAATCCTCTATGATGAACAAAATGCCAGAACAGATCCGTTCTCACCGGAAAATATACTTGTATTTGCCACCGGTCCTTTAACCGGAACAAAGACACCGAGCAGTGGCAGACATTTTGTGATCTCGAAAAGCCCTGCAACCGGTGGTATGACATTTGCAAGTTCAGGTGGAACATGGGCTGTTGAACTGAAAAAAGCCGGATATGATGCGGTAGTGGTTAAAGGTAAAGCCAAAAAACCAACGTATCTCTGGATTGAAGATGGTGATGTGGAACTTAAAAGTGCAGAAGCGTTCTGGGGCAAATTCGTGAGCGAAACCGATGAAGGGATCAGGGACGAGACCCACAGGGATGCAAAAGTGCTCTGCATAGGACCGGCAGGAGAGAAAAAATCATTTATTGCCTCAGTGATGAATGAAAAGTACCGGGCTGCCGGGAGGACAGGACTGGGCGCAGTTATGGGGAGTAAAAATCTCAAAGCCATAGTAGTAAAAGGCGAAAAGAACGTAGAAGTGGCAAACAGCATCGGTGTTACCAGAGCTGTGGCTAAGGCTATAAAAAAGATATCTGAGTCGGATGTTACAAAAGAAGAGGGCGGGCTCAATGCGTACGGGACTGCTGTTCTCACAAACGTTATGAACGCTTCCGGTATCTATCCTACAAAGAATTTCCAGACCGGGACATTTGAGGATGCTGAGGACATCTCGGGTGAAAGAATGGCCGAGACCTTACTTGAAGAAAAAACCGCCTGTTATGAATGCCCCATAGAGTGCGGCAGACGGGTGAAAGTGAAGAGTGGAAAATACGCTGGTGTTGAGGGCGAAAGTCTTGAGTATGAGAGTTCCTGGGCTTTTGGAGGACAGTGCGGTGTGAACGATCTTGGTGCTCTTGCCAAGGCTAACCATCTCTGCAACGAATACGGGCTTGATACCATCAGCACAGGCAGCACCATAGGGTTTGCAATGGAACTCATGGAGCGAGGGATCATCTCAAAGGATAAAGTCGGTCTGAATCTTACCTTTGGGAATGACGATGCAATGATCAAAATGATTGAGATGATGGGGGGACGGGAAGGGTTCGGTAATGTCCTGGGAGACGGAACTAAGGTAGCTGCAGAAAAGATAGGGAATGGTGCCGAGTACTATGCGATGCAGGTCAAAGGGCTTGAACTGCCCGCCTATGACCCGAGAGGTGTGTTCGGGCTTGGATTGAACTATGCCACTGCGAACAGGGGAGGTTGTCATGTGAGCGGATACACCATCGCAGCCGAAATCCTTGGTACACCGCTCAAGGCGGATCCATTTGACTCGTCCGGGGAAAAGGTGGATTTAACCATACTTTTCCAGGATCTGACTGCTGCTGTGGATTCAAGCGGGAACTGCCTGTTCCTTACCTTGGCACTGGATGCAGATGATTATGCAGATATGACAAAATCTGTGGTAGGATGGGAAGACTACACTGTAGATGAATTGCTGACCACAGGTGAGAGAATATTTACCATAGAGAGGCTTTTTAATAAAAGAGAAGGATTTGGCAGAAAGGATGATACGCTGCCTGAGAGGTTGCTCAAAGAACCCATGCCAGAAGGCGCACCTAAAGGAAAAGTACATCCACTGGAAGAAATGCTGGACATGTACTACAGCAAGAGAGGTTACAACAGTGACGGGCATCCTGAAGAAGAGACGATTAAAAAGCTGGGTCTTACCTGATCCTGTAGAGATATGGTCAAAATAAAATTTTTCGCAAATCTCAGGCATATCACAAAAACCAAGGAGATCTTACTCGCCCAGGAAGGAACCGTGGGTGATATCCTCGAGATTTTACTTGGCATAAATGACGAATTTAAAAAAGTCATCTTTAATGAGAATGGGGACATTTACATAAATATACTGCTGAACGGAAGGAATATAGAGTATCTCAACAACCTTGAAACCCGGGTAAGACATGAGGATACTCTCTACTTATTTCCTCCGGTTGCAGGAGGATAGAACTTGCCGGGCTATGAAGAGCTGGAGTCAAAGATAATCCAGACCAACATGTGCACTGTATGCGGAACCTGCATATCTGCATGTCCCTTATATTACATTCAGATGGTCGAGGGTAAACCCAAACGCCCCAAAAAGAAGGCAGCCTGCAAGAACTGCAGTGTGTGCTTCGATTCATGTTATAGAACTTCGGGTGAAATCATCAGCGATGGCAGCATTGGACAGTATCTGCGGGTAGTCTCGGCGAAATACAATGGCAGCGGGACATACCAGGACGGCGGTATTGTGACTGCTGTCCTGAGATATGCGCATGATATGCAGCTTATTGATGGGGCAGTGCTGACCCGCGGGAGCAGGATGCCTATGCCGTTTGTGGCAACGTGTGCTGAGGACTTCAATGCCTGTGCCATGACACGGTATGGCGTGTCTCCTGTGCTCATGAATATACGCACAGCTATAGTAGAACATGAACTTGATAAGCTGGCCGTGGTTGGGACTCCATGCCATATTCAATCTGTGAGCCATCTGCAGCAGGCAAACCCGGAACTCTCTTCTGCTATGGTTCTTTCCATAGGATTATTTTGCAGCGAGAATTTTGCACACAGCCATATAGCTGAGCTGATGGATTTTATTGGGCTGGAGGAAGAGGATGTGGAGAAAGTGACGGTCTTAAATGGTAGACTCGTAATCCAGGCCAGAGATAGAAATACTTCAATTCCTGTATCTGATCTAAAGACCTGGGTTCCAAATCACTGCCTGTTCTGCAAGGATTATACCAGCGAGCTGGCTGATATATCCGTTGGGAGTGAAGGCTCTCCCGAAGGATGGTCAACTGTTGTGATAAGAACAAAAAAGGGTGAAGAAATATTCTCCGAACTTGAAAGAACAGGGCAGGTGAGTACATCCGGTATTCCTGTCAACGAGCTTGAGCGTCTGATGGAGGCGTCTGAGAGAAAGAGGAAAAGAGCAACGATCGAGAGTGCTTAACGATGTGATCCCTGTTACTGCATATTTTGCAAATTCTCTGATTTATGGAACAGCCTGATACTACTTTGCATTAACTCGGAGCAACTATTCAGGCAACACGAAGCTCATAGTTGTGAGATTCATTGAAGATGATGCAAAAGCTTGATGAAATTGGCAGAAATGTACCAATATCCTGGTCATGAAATCGAAAACTTGAGATCAGGTTTAAGTAAGAATATAACTTAAATTATATCGTGGAAATAGGGCAAGTCAAAAGACACACTTGGCCGGCAAACTGCAATAAAATATTCAAGGGACCTTATCAGAAGTACTGCAAGAAATCCGTAAGGAAGAAGATGAAATGTCACAAGCCTGAAACTTACAGGACCTCATAATCGACATGGATTACCAAAAGTCATAATACGAATTAGATTACTATGGAAAAACATCAAGGTGATACGAATGAAGACATACCTCATTCTCTGGTTCAGTAGCGAAGGTGCCATGCCCTCTGAGGTCAACCGGCGATTGATGTCCCTGGGATTCAAGCCAATACAGGGAGTCCATGATTATGTTTACGACTGGGACTCAAATACCGATGTTGATGACATACTCAGGTTCGGTGACAAAACACAGATGACACTGAAGGGCCTTAATGTGATGTTCAAGATAGAGACCATTGACGGCAAATGAAACTAACTGTACTCAATAGGATCAATTATTTTAGCACCGGATAGTGCGTCCATTAGCAGTTCATCCACATCTAGATTGTCTTCTTCACTACACACTTCACCGCATTTTGCAGCAGTGGCAGGTTTTTCAGGCACTGCAGTACAACACATGGCTGGCCTGATGGATGCATCATAAGTCCCGATCTTCCGGGCAATGTCGATTATCTCGGTCTTATCAAGCCCGATAAGGGGATGGTATATTGGCACATGTATCCCGCAGGTCTCTGCCATCATATTTTCAGATGTCTGGCTTGCCACCTGGCCAAGTGATGAACCGGTTATAATGCCGAAAGCCCCTTCCTTTTCCATGATACCTGCTGCAATGCGGTACATCATCCTGCGGCAGAATATGCAGGCATAACGGCGCTGGCAGTTTGAAAGGAATGCATCCAGGCTTATGCCGTTTGGTACTTCGTAGGCATTGAAAGGATGGCCGGGTGCCCATGTTTGCAGCACACTGAGACATTCCAGCGCCCGCTGCCGCATGGTATCGTCCGAGTGCGGTTCATTGTTGACATATACAGGTATTACCTCACAGCCACGTTTCATCATAAGCCATGCAGCCACAGGAGAATCGATACCACCCGATACCAGGGCCACCATCTTCCCTTGTGTACCCAGGGGCAGGCCGCCTGTACCATTGACAACATCCGTATATACGAATCCTTTGTTCTGCCTGACCTCTACCATGATCTCCCTGTCAGGAGTTGTCAGGTCAACCTTTGGATTGAGCTTTCGCACCCGTTCAAATACTGCATCACCACAGGCCACGCCAATATCACGACTTGAGAACTCGTGATTGCCAGACCTGCGGGCCCTGATGCCAAAGGATTCATTCTCATTGATAATGGACTCTCCCACATCGGCAGCCGTAGACGCTACGGATTCAAGTGTGGGCTCACAGGTAATGGCCGGACTTACCGAAACTACGCCAAACACTCTTGCTGCGGCTCCCACAGCGGCAGGGTTAGTGGTATGGATATATATGCGACCCCATTCACGGGACAGGTCATCATAATCAACATCCATGGCATCAAGCATGGACCTGATATTGGACATAAGTGTCTTTTCGTACCTGTTCCTTACGTGCCTGCTCTTCAGTGCCAGTTCACCGTATCTGACAAGTATAACATCATTAGTAGGTCGGACCATTTATTCCTGTTCTTCCTTCAATACTTCCTTGATTATTCTTGCATAAGCGGGCCTGGCTATCAGCACACCGATCAACACACCTATGATAGTTGTCAGTGCAAAACCCTTTAATGCGCCGAATCCCAACCAGAACAGCCATATCATTGCTATAATGGTTGTGGCTGCCGCCGCAAATATAATGCCGAATGCCCTGGAGATACGTGCAAGGTAAACCTTGGTTGGAGGAAGTTTCCCCTCGTATAATACCTCATCAGTGATTATTACAAGATGATCTATACCTGTTCCAATAACCGCAATAATACCTGCAATGGCAGGCAGGTCAAGCTGCCATTTCACAGCAGATGCAAAGCCCAGTATCATCACAACCTCACTTATGGATGTTATGATCATGGGTAACATGATCTCTTTTTTGCGATACCTGAGGTATATCATGAATGAGACCATTATAATGGCAAGCAGTCCTGCTATGGCTGTAAGTTCCTTGAACTGGGCGCCCAGGGATGCAGGCACCTGACCCGAACCTATAACCTCCACATTGACTGGCAGGGCACCTGCCCTCAAATGAGATTCCAGCTGTTTAGCACTTTCTTTACTCCCAGTATCAGTTCCAAAAGAGGCACTCATGTCCTGCACAGGCATTATTTTCAAATTGTCGGCTAACCTGTCATTCAAAGGAGCACTGAAAATGACCCCATCATCAAGGTACATTATAACCTCATGATTAAGAGGGTCATTGACCGCATTGGTTTCAATGGCCGCCTCCCTCAAGAGGTCAGCACCCTGCTGGGTCAGTGTGAACGGCACACCCCATACACCGTTATTTGCCTCATGGATCCCGACAGTCTGTATATCCTCCCCGTACACGGCATGTATGGACTCGTTGCCTTCTGTCTGGATACGAATCTCGAATTTACCTGGAGTGGCTGCCAGGTCCATTGCTGTCTCGATATCGATTCCTGCCAGGTCGATTAGTATGAATTTCCGTTCGACTATGATTGGCTTAACATCACTAAGCCCGAAGAGGTTTAGTTTATCTTCAAGTATCTCCTTGGTTTTAGCCAGT
>PYCK01000220.1 GCA_009649835.1 Candidatus Methanocomedens sp.
GATTATAAGATGAAAGTGGTGGTGCTCAATAGCAATTGGTTAGTGGAAGAGAGGGTGCAAGTGGTGGATGAAAGTGTTATTAACTAATCCGCATAAAGCAAAAAGGACAGTAACAGCAAAAGAAACCTGAATTTGTTCGCACGTCTCGTAAGAGTATATTTTATTATTGCCAGCATACTAACTAAGATAGGTGAGCTCAAATGACTGAATATCTAACGGACGATAGTTTGAAATTTTTAGGTCCCAGATGTTTCCGGGTTTAAAATTGGAGATTTTGTAAATTGATAGTGGCAATGCAACTATGCTGGTGTTATTCAATATGCAGACTAAATCGATAAACGTTGAACTTCCTTGTGATATATATCTCAAAGTAGGTGCTGTGGCAAGTGAACACTTTGAAAGTGCGAGAGACTACATCAAAAAAGTGGTTTCGGAATCTATTCGCGAGGAACTTGAACTAAAAGATATTAAGAAACAGGTGGCATCCGGATACGCAGCAGATGAGATCAGTTATGAATCATTAAAAACTTTGCTTGGAAGTAAAGATGCCGAACGGCTGCGGATATACAAAGAAACAATAATAGAGTCGTACAGAGAAGCAGATGTTGTTGCTGCGAGGTTAAAGAGTGATTAAGATACTGGCTGATACGAGATTCTTAAGGTTAGCAGTGAACAGGGAATATTACTCTGAAATCCCCCAATCTAATACGATAAGTCCCTTCTTTATCCCTGATTTTCTTATATGGAAGAATCAGTGAGAGATATTTTATTACCTTTTTTCATATCATCTTCTATTTCATCGAGCTCTTTCATTTCATCTACTGAAAGGTCTTCAAAGCCCAGGAAATGATCGATTTTTGAATTTATCATATTGAGCTGCCCTTCAATTTGCATCAAATTGATTATTATTTTTCTGTCAATTTCAGTGCTCATATTTATTTGGATTGTTTGAAAGGTAATAATAGTTTTGTAAATACCGCATCCTAATCATACATAGACACCACGTCGGATTAAATAACGCTCCGTAGTTGTCGACATTTTGTCGACAACTGAAAATACAGCCATCTGATGGTAAATATTATACCACATATTGCGCAAATTCCGAATCCTTGTTCAGGATAATTCAAGTCCTGTCAACTTCACGTCGGATTCAGCACAGCCCCACAATACTCACAATCCTGCATCAAATCCTCAACCGTGGTCAGCACCTGCTCACTTCGGCTGCGGTCCCGGTACACAGTAATGCCCTTACACCCCAGCGTATACGCCAGCCTGAAAGCCCTTGCCACATCCTCCTTTGTAGCATCGTGCCTGAAATTGATTGTCTTGGATACCGCATTGTCAGCATATTTCTGGAAAGCAGCCTGCACCCGGATATGCCACTCGTACCCCATATCATGTGACGTGACGAACAAACGCTGCACAGCCACCGGCACATCAGGCATACCCTGTACCGAGCCCTTGCTTGCTATACGCTCCATAAGTTCCGGCGAATAGAACCCTTCCTGCCTGGCCATCTGCTCGAAATACGGATTGGTGACTACAAATTTCTCGCCTTCCATCACAGTCTTCACATACGATACAGCATAAATAGGTTCGATTCCGCTGCTGCATCCTGCTATCATGCTGATGGTACCTGTGGGTGCAATGGTTATACGTGTGGCATTGCGCACTTTAGGCCTGCCCGACCTGTCATAGATACTGCCCTTGAAGTTACCGAACACGCCCCTGCGCTGTGCAATCTCCACTGATGCCTGCACTGCCCGGCTGCAAATAAAGGTCATGACCTCCTCAGCCGCCTGCACAGCCTCAGTGGAATTGTAAGCTATGCCCAACCGGATAAGCATATCAGCAAATCCCATCACACCCAGCCCTATCTTCCTGTTCCCCCTGACCATCAGGTCTATCTGCTCAAGCTGGAACTGCTCCAGGTCTATCACATTATCCAAAAACCGCACCGCAATATCCACGGTACGGCCAAGTTTATCATAATCAATGCTGCCGCCATCTACCATTTTATCCAGGTTGATCGAACCCAGGTTGCAGGCCTCATAGGCCAGCAGTGGCTGTTCCCCGCAGGGATTGGTTGCCTCTATCATCCCTTGTCCCGGCGTGGGGTTATCCCGGTTAATGCGGTCCAGGAACAACATACCCGGCTCACCGCTCTCCCAGGCCGAGGCTGCTATGAGGTTGAATATCTCAATGGCATCCTTTTGCCGGGTTATCTCACCTGTGCGGGGGTTTAGTAATCCGTAGGATTCCCCTGCCTCTACAGCATTCATGAATGTATCACTCACGCCCACAGACAGGTTGAAATTGGTCAACACACCGGGTTCGTGCTTTGCAGTAATGAAATCCACAATATCAGGGTGGTCCACCCTCAGGATACCCATATTGGCACCCCTGCGGCGTCCTCCCTGTTTGATGGCCTGGGTGGCGGCATCGAACACTTTCATAAATGACACCGGACCGCTGGCAATCCCGCCTGTGCTGCCTACTATATCCCCCTGTGGCCGCAGCCTGCTGAAACTAAAACCCGTGCCTCCGCCGCTCTGGTGTATGATGGCTGCACTTTTCAGGGTCCCGAATATCTCATCAAGGGAATCGCCTACAGGCAGGACAAAGCAGGCTGCAAGCTGCTTGATGCGGGTGCCTGCATTCATCAGGGTTGGGGAGTTGGGCAGGAATTCAAGGTTTGACATGACCGAGTAGAACTCCTGCTCAGAACCTGCTGTGTCCCTGTACAGTTCGTCGGCAGATGCCACATAACCGGCAACCCTGCGAAACATCTGCTCTGGTGTTTCGGTCACTTGGCCGTGTTCGTCTTTTAGCAAGTACCTGCGCCTTAGCACTTTTAGTGCGTTATCTGATAGTTCCAATACATACCAGCCCTGTAAATCGATAAATACAACATTATATAATTCAATTCCTTGTATTATTAAAGTTGGTGAAAAGGAACATGGAAATTCTGCTGCATATCTGCTGTGCCCCCTGTGCCACTTATACGGTAAAGGCGCTAAGGTCTGGCGGCTTTGACCCTGTTGGCTATTTCTACAACCCGAATATCCATCCGTTCACAGAGTACAGACGCAGGTTTGAAACTTTGCAGCAGTATGCAGGGGCTGTGGAACTGGATGTGGTGTACAAGGACGAATACATGCTTGAGGATTTTATCAGTCAGGCTCTTGAGGTCGATGACAGGTGCGCTCTGTGTTATTCCCTGCGGCTGGAGGAGGCTGCCAGGCAGGCATCAGATATGGGTATCTCCAGGTTCACGACAACGCTGCTTATATCCCCTTACCAGAAACATGAGATGATAAGGGACATTGCCAGCGGTCTTGCATCTGAATATGGCGTGGAGTTCTATTACCAGGATTTCCGTGAAGGATACAGGGAGACCTTCCAGTTATGCCGCGACCTGGGACTGTACCGCCAGGCGTACTGCGGCTGCATATTCAGTGAAAAGGAGAGATATTATCGTAAGCTTGTGGATGGGTGAGATGTTATCTGAATAATGTATATGAAAGTTTTTAGTCGAAGGATAGATGTAAATGGCGTGAATTTTGAAAGTGTGGGAGCAGAGGGGTCCGTCACAATCTTCAAATACTATTAATTAAAATATATAACTTTAATCAGACTGGGAGTTAGGTCTCATAAAATTAAACGGAGAGTGGTTAATATGGTAGAATCTAATATGGTAGAATCACAGATACTTGGCAGTATATATGGAATGATAGACCAGTTTATCAGTTTTATACCGACACTGATTGCTGTAATATTACTGGCTGTAATCGGCTGGATAGCGGGGAAGGTCCTTGGAAATATTGGCTCAAAAATCCTTGACAAGATCGGGCTTGACGACCTGATTGACAGGACGGCCATCGGTGATATGATAATAAAGGCAGAAATGAATACAGTCGGATTGTTTGCAGCAATAATAAGGTGGTTCATTTACCTGATCTTTGCCGTAATCATCATTGACCTGCTGAATATCCAGGTCGTGGCCTTGTTCATCACACAGATCATCACTTATATCCCGCTAATTGCAACGGCCCTGTTCATACTGGTATTTGGCCTGCTGATAGTCGATTTCATTGCCGGTATCATCAAGAATGTACTGATAGCCACAGGTGTCGACGAAAAGATAATGGCAAGCGCCCTGGGTGAAACCATGAAGGCAGGCAACATTACGGCTTCTGGTATTATTTCCGGCCTGGTGAAACTGTTCGGTTACCTTTTGTTCATTACAGCTGCAATAGAGATATTACAGTTCACAATGCTCACGGCATTCATGATGTCGGTTATGAACTACCTGCCAAGCCTGTTCATTGGTGTCATCATCCTGTTGGTGGGACTGCTGGCAATTGACTTCTTCATGGACTATATACAAGCAACCATGAAAGGGATGAAAGTTGAGGGTGTGGATATCGTTCTTCCGCTTATGCGGGGATTCCTTTTCCTGATTATTATCCTCATGGCACTTGATGTCATGTTGGTAAATACCAGCATCTTCTACGTATTCCTTGAACCGCTGGCCTGGGGCTTTGCAATTGTGGTCGCATTCAAATGGGGAGTGAAAGAGGCCGTAGTGGCTTACGCGCAGGCCAAGAAATAACGTCCTCCCCTTTTTTATTTTTAGGTGGGATTCTGTACGGCCCCACAATACTCGCAATCCTGCAGCAAATCCTCAACCGGTCAGCACCTGTGCATTGCGGCTGCATATTCAGTGAAAAATAGAGATATTATCGTAAGCTTGTGGATGAGTGAGATGTTATCTGAATAATGTATATGAAAGTTTTTGACAGCCTGGTATTAATGTGTTTATCATGCGCGGTGCTGTTTGCCTGGCTATTTGTGCTGGTGGAGGCCAGCCTTTAAGGATATAGGGGTGGTTCTTGAAGTTAGAGGGCGGTATATTCGAAAAATTAATTGCTCATATCATGTATTGCAGAATGTGGGATAGGAATTATTCCTTGAAATCGTTATATACAGGCCTGGGACATTTGTCCGGTGTATACCAGTGACTCTCGTCAGATCGCGAGGATTGATTCAGAGGTCGGATTGGTAGTGTAGTAGAGAGGATCTTATGGGGTGAGTGGGCGTAATGTAAATATATCTCTGAATCGTTGATATATACGAAATATCACAGATGTATTAGAGTTTTAGGAAATTATACATGATATTTATTAGAGTGTAAGTATCCATTTCAAAAAGTATGGCAAAATGCAAAATTAATATAGACACAGATTTCACTGATTACACTGATTTTCACAACCACAATCAATCTGTGTAATCAGTGTAATCTGTGTCTCAAAGTTCCGAGCAATATGATCAATTACCATTTAATTTGAAAGGAATACGAGTGTAAGGTTTAAAAAAATGATTTCAAACAATTTAGGAGCAGTACCATCGACTAAGGAGAATAATATGATGAAACAATTCAAAGTCATAGTTGAGAAACATCCTGATGGCTATGTGGCTTATCCGCTAGGCTTCAAAGGTATAATTGTCGGTGAAGGCGACACTTATGAGGAGGCATTAGCTGATGTAAAATCAGCTATTCACTTCCATATCGAAACTTTTGGTCAAGAGGTTCTTGAGTTTGAGTCACCTATACTGGAAGCCTTTGTAGCCGAAGCGGGAGTAGCCATCTAATGACAAAGTTTCCGGTTGATGCTCCAAAAAGGAGAGTCATTAAGGCATTCGAACTTCTGGGATTTCGCCTTGTCCGAGAACGAGAACATATTGCGATGGTTCGTGAAAATCCTGATGACACACGGACTCCGTTGACGATGCCTAATCATACTCGGATCAAAGGCTCAACTTTAAGAACGATCTGCACACAAGCAAGTATTCCACGAAACGACTTCCTTAAGGCCTATGAGCAAACTTGAAAAATGCTACAGTTTATGAAAGAGTCTATTTTGCTTTGTACCTTCTGGTATTGTGTGTATTGCTTTCAGTCATAACTTAGCAAACAACGGAAATGGTATCTGAACTTGGAGTCCTGCGGCGGCACGGGTGGGGCTTATAAGTATTTTAGTACAGCATGTAGGATATATTTTTTATATCCCCTTCCAATAAGAATCCTGCATAAGTATTATATATAATGTACAATATTGTACATCATTGAATAGATATATACATTTGTGTGGTCTGGTACATGAACAGAATAATAGAAGATATCATTTCAGCAACCGAAAACCGTGTCAATAAACTGGCAGATATAGGCACAGCACAGGCAATAAGCACAAGGAGCCTTACCAGGTCCATACAGTATGCGAAGGATTCGCAATATATACCTGTGATAGCCGAGGTCAAACCCGCATCTCCCACCACCCACAACAGGGAGGTGAGCCCTGCCGATGCCGCACAGATAGCCAGGACAATGGAAAAGGCTGGCGCTTGTGCCATTTCCGTACTTACAGAGCCGGATTTTTTCCACGGCAGCCTGGAGAACCTGGAACATGTCAGGCAGGCCGTAAGCATCCCGGTATTGAGGAAGGACTTTATAATAGACGAACGACAGCTCTATGAGGTAGAAAGCGACCTGATACTGCTGATAGCTGGAATATTGGGCGACAGGCTGCCCGGATTCATCGCACTTGCAAAGGACAGGGGACTGCAACCGCTGGTGGAAGTGCATGATCACGCAGAACTTGTGGCCGCACTGGACACTGATGCAGACATCATAGGCATCAACAACCGAAACCTCAAGACTATGGAGATCGACCTGGCCACAACCGAAGAACTGGCCCCCATTATCAGGAAGCACAGTCCTGACAGGATTATAATAAGCGAGAGCGGTATACTAACTCCACAGGATGCCACCCGGGTAGTACGGGCAGGTGCCGATGCCGTATTGGTAGGCACGTCCATTATGAAAGGTGACATCTACGAAAACACCAGATTATTGGTTGAGGCTGGCATACCTGAGTCACATACGTCAAACACATCAAATTGATAACTTACAGAGGATAACTTCATGAACACAAAACAAAAAGGCAAGTTCGGGCGCTTCGGCGGACAGTTCGTACCCGAGGTGCTCATGCCTGCAGTAAAGGAACTGGAACAGGGGTATGAGCGGTTCAGGAACGACCCCGAATTCAAACAGGAACTGGACTATTACCTACAGGATTTTGCAGGCCGCTCCACCCCCCTGTACCATGCCCGGCGCCTGAGTGAAAAGTACGGGATCAAGGTCTATCTTAAGCGTGAGGACCTGGTGCACGGAGGCGCCCATAAATTGAACAATACACTGGGCCAGGCACTGCTGGCAAAGTACATGGGCAAGCGCAGGCTGATCGCTGAGACCGGGGCGGGCCAGCACGGTACTGCTACGGCCATGGCAGGAGCCAACCTGGGGATTGCCACAGAGGTCTATATGGGTGCCAAGGATATCCAGCGCCAGCGCATGAACGTGTACCGCATGGAACTTATGGGAACAAAGGTAATACCAGTGACTTCTGGCAGCCAGACCCTGAAGGATGCCATCAATGAGGCGCTGCGGGACTGGGTTAGCAATGTGGAGGATACCCATTACCTCATCGGTTCAGTGGTCGGTCCCCATCCTTATCCAACTATTGTGCGGGACTTCCAGAGTGTGATAGGCAACGAGGTCAAACAACAGATCATGGAAAAGGAAGGGCGTTTGCCGGATTCCATTATCGCATGTACGGGCGGCGGCAGTAATGCTATCGGCACCTTCTATCCATTCATTTCTGATACTGAGGTAAAATTATTCGCTGTGGAAGCGGGCGGCAGTGGTATGGAGTCTACCAAAAAAGCTGCTCTTCACTCTGCATCCCTGTGTGTGGGCGAGGAAGGCGTGCTCCATGGCGCGCGGACCAAGATACTGCAGGACCCCTACGGCCAGATACTGGAATCCCACAGCATCGCGGCCGGGCTCGATTATAGCGGTGTGGGTCCTGAACTGACATACCTGGCCGAGACTGGCAGGATCAAGCCTGCGAACACCAGTGATGATGAGGCACTGGCTGCCTTCCACGAACTGAGCCGGATGGAGGGTATTATACCGGCACTGGAATCGTCCCATGCCCTTGCCTACCTGGCAAAGGCTGCCGGCTCGGGTGAACTTGGCGAGATCGTGGTGATCAATCTATCGGGGCGGGGCGATAAGGACCTTGAGACCGTGCTTGAGAAGGGGGCTCTGTAATGAGGATCTCTGATAAGTTCGATGAACTGAAAATAAAGGGTGATGGAGCACTTATCGCTTATGTGTGCGCCGGTGATGGTGATACAACCAAAATCGTGCATGCACTGATCAGGGGCGGTGCTGATATTGTGGAGCTGGGACTGCCTTTTTCTGACCCTATAGCAGACGGCCCTACCATACAGGCATCCATCGAGAGGGCACTGGATGCGGGTATGAACCCTGACAGGTACTTTGAGATGGTGAAGGGGCTGGGTGTGGATGTACCGCTTGTTGTGATGACCTACTACAACCTGATTTTCAAGCGGGGATTAGAGAGGTTCGTAAAGGACTGCAAGGATTCTGGCATTACCGGTATTATCGTGCCTGACCTGCCTCCTGAGGAATCCGGGGAACTGGGCGGGTATTGCGAGGGAAATGGAGTTGACCTGATATTTTTGGTGGCTCCTACAACCACAGGCGAGAGGCTTGAGGATATCCTGACGCGGGGCACCGGGTTTTTGTATCTGGTGTCAAGGCTGGGTGTCACGGGTGCCAGGGCAGATATTGCAGGCTCTACAAAGGAAGTGCTGGACAGGGTTAAGACTGATAAGCCCAAGGCTGTGGGTTTTGGCATTTCATCTGGCGCACAGGCTGCCGAGATCATTAAGAGCGGTGCCCAGGGTGTAATTGTGGGTTCGGCTTTTGTGGATATTATAGCCAGCGGGCAGGATGTTGAGGGAAGGCTTGAGGCGCTGGCGCGGGAGATTAAATCGAGTTTGGGATAATGAATCGGTAAAAATACTTTTTTTTAGCGTGAAAGGTTATATATTATTTCGCAACACATGTGTTACATATGGATACAACTATCCGGAACCTTGACCCCTTCATCTACAGGAAATTGAAAGCAAAAGCCTCAGTTGAAGGTATTACCATCGGGGAAGCTATCAACAGGGCTGTCAAGACGTGGTTAAATATTGAGCCAAAAAAGCATAAGAGCATCCTTGAGATCAGACCGGAGCACATTGGCAATCAATACCGGCATTTGAGCGAAGAGATCGATGAAATCCTGTATAAAGAGGAGATGGCTTGATATTCCTGGACTCCAGTGTCATTATTGCCTATAAGAATGCTGATGATATAAATCATAAAAAAGCCCAGGATATTTTTCATCATATCAGCAAGGGGAAATATGGAAAAGCAGTTATTTCTGAATTTATTTTGTCAGAAGTTACTACAGTTCTTGCACTTAAAATAAACCTGGATGCTGCAGTTGAGGTGGGAAATGTACTGCTTGATGCCAGGGAAATTGAAATCATGAAGGCCAGCGACGTGTTTGAGAGGGCATGGGAGATTTTCAGGGACCAGGGAAATACTAATTTCAGTTTTGTGGATACATCTATCTTAGCTTGTATGGAACTGGGAAATATCAAAAGAATTGCGACCTTTGACAAGGACTTTCTTACGATACAGTCCCTGGACGTTGTGAGAGAGTGATTTCATTGACCGCGAGAAAGAACTAAATCATCTTGAAGATGAGTACCGGAATCAGTTCCAGTTCCTTATCCCTTTGAAAAAATAGGCTTGACCTGGATGACCTATGAATTTTGTGTGAGCTATCCATTGATGAAGAATATTCTCGATATCAAGCAACCAGGATATCTCTGCTATGGAACTGATGTGGGGAATTCTTTAAAAAGCATCCAATGAAGTAAAACCTGAAAAATGATTTCAAACGGGTTCTGGGTGGGGCATAAGGAGTATTTAACAATTCTTGAATTGATTGATGGAATCAAAATGTGATATTGTTCTCTCGTAATCTTGAATATGGATTGCCGATTGTTTACTCTATATGTGACATACTCTATATGTGACATGGAAAATTAAGGGAATGTTAAGGATTCATTATAGGTCGAACTGAAAAACCAAATCTTAAGTAAATAGCAACCTTACT
>PYCK01000023.1 GCA_009649835.1 Candidatus Methanocomedens sp.
CTTCTTTACCTGATCTTTTTAGCGGCCAGCTTGATGGCAGCGATCAAGCTATCTCTTGGCATTATTGTAGCAACCGGTATGGTAAGCACTTTTTCCACTGTAGGACTGACGATGGGGGCACATACCAGTGCCGTGGCCCCATCCTGTTCTGCCTTTATGGCTGCCACGATCGCCTCTTCCATAGTCGTGGCCGAATATTCACGGATGGTTATCAGCCGGTTGTCTATCTGCATCTTTTTCTCAATGATACCATCAAGTACCGGCCTGGCCGCAATAACAGCTATGAACTCATTCTGTTCAGAACCTTCCAGTTTCTTTATGGTTTTCACGATCTCCCTTACGGTCTTCATGTTGGAATCCCTGTGGCCAGAGAGTATCTTATAGAGCGTACTGGCAGGTATTCCTGAAACTTTACTGAATTCTGCAGCAGTCATTCTCAGGTCATCCTTTATTACCCTGGATAAAGTTTCCTGGAACATCTCGTCTGATTCAAATGCTGCTTTGATAACTTTTTCGGCTGCGATCATTCCTACACCTATTTATTTCCAGTAACATTCAAGCGTTTATTAATACAATAGTATAATTTATCAATTTATTTAATACTTCTGTGTACAATACAGTCCATAATTGGAAATGGTTATATATGTAGTATTCATGATTTTACATTAATAAATAATATAACCAAGTTACAGAGGTTTGGAAATGATAATACAACCATTAAAAATAATAGCCGCAATTCTAATAACCGGAATAATCCTTGTATCAGGATGTACCAGCACTCCTGTTCAAAAAGAAGATGAACCAACAGGATTGACCGAGCTCAGGTTCGGGTACCAGCCCAGTACTCACCAGATCGCATACATGGCCGCAGATGCCAATGGCTGGTGGCTGGAAGACCTGGCACCATACGGCATTACATCCACCAAGGATAAGCTGTTCGCGACCGGTGCTCCTGAAATGCAGGCCATGCTTGCAGGGGAGATAGATGTGGCTTATGTGGGTTCCACCCCACCACTTTCCGCAATAGACCAGGGACTTGAGGCAAAGATCGTAGCCGGGGCACAGACACAGGGTTCTGACCTGGTGCTGGCAACTGACCTGTCTTATGAGTCCCCACAGGACCTTGTAGGTCTCAAGATAGCTACATTCCCGACCGGTACCCTGCAGGATACAGTACTCAGGAAATGGCTTCAGGATAATGATATTGACCCGAAGGAGGATGTGACCATTCTGGGTATGGGCGGTGCAAATGCCATAACTGCACTGGCTTCAGGTAATGTGGATGCCGTATTCCTGCCCCACCCCAATCCCACTATAATTGAGTCAGAAGGGTATGCCAGAGTAATAGTACAATCAGGTGAGATGTGGCCCAATCATGCATGCTGTGTAGTACTGGTCAGCCAGGAACTGATCGATGAGCACCCTGACATTGTTGAGCAGATTGTAAAGACCCATATCAAAGCCACCCAATATATTATAGATAATCCCGATGAAGCTGCCCGGATATTCTCTGATGATATCGGAGTGCCTTATGACATCTCGAGCAAATCCATACAGGACTGGGACGGAGAGTGGGTTAGTGATCCTAACATTGAAATGGATACCGCACTGGAATATGCCAAAGTGCAGTATGACCTGGGATATACGGACAAACTGCTGACACAGGATGACCTGTTCGACCTGAGTTTCTACAATAAGGTAATAGCTGAGATGGGTGAAGAGTAAAGCTCTTCAT